>JBDUAH010000263.1:0-3865 GCA_040004745.1 Chthoniobacterales bacterium
ACTTCCCAGAGCCACCCCGGGACTTCCCAGAGCCACCCCGGGACTTCCCAGAGCCGCCCCGGGACTTCCCAAAGCCGCCCCGGGACTTCCCAGAACGACTCCGGGACTTCCCCAAACTGCTCCGAGACTTCCCGGCGCCACTCCGGGACTTCCCCCAACTGTTCTGGGACGTTCCCATTCTGCCGGAGAACCCCCGGTCTCGAAAACGGGAAGGGCGCGCTCGTTTCCGAACGCGCCCTCCGTTTCGATGGCGATAAGCCGAATTTTGTCGGTCACCGAGGCGACCGGATGATCATTTATCTCGACCCGCTCGCGCGGATCGCCCGCCGCCGCCCGAAAGCGGAAGCGTAGTGCGACGATACCCGAGGAATAACGGACCGGCTGCCCTCCCTCTGTTATGTCTTGCACCGCATGGGGTTTTTCCTGCCATCCCGCTCACGCGGGACGCGGTGAGCTCTTACCTCGCCTTTTCAACCTTACCGGCCGGCATCGCTGCCGGCTGGCGGTATATTTTCTGCGACACTTTCCGTCCACGTCCGCTTGCGCTAACGCTGCCCGCGTGTTTTACGCGGCATGCTGCCGTGTGGTGTTCGGACTTTCCTCTGGCGCACATTTCTGCGCGCCAGCGATCATCTGCCATCGGGGATAAACTTAGATGAATTAAGAAATTTGGCTTCCGAATTAATCCGCCTTCGCCCCTTTCATCGAATCGATCCAATGCGCGATGAAGAATTTCTTTTCGCGCGGCAGGAAGGTGTCGGACTTGCCGATGATAGGACGCAGGGTGGCCGTCATCTGCAGGCAGACGAGGACGAAAATGAGGTTCCAGAGTTTCAAATGCGTCCGCGCACCGCGGCCGAAGATGGCGCCGGCGGCGTTCAAGAGACGCAGACCGAAGCCGACCGCGATGAACCAAAAGAGCAGGTGCAGCGCGCCCATGAGCGGAACGGAATCGGTCGATTGGGAGAAGATCCAGCCGACGGGTGCGAACCCGATCAGGAGCAAAGCCGCGAGGCAGACCGCGGCAAAGAGGAGCCCGCTGACCGTGCGGATGCGGGCCTCGATTCCATCCAGGCAGGTGAAAATGTATAGGCTGGGCAGGCAGATAATCATGGCCAGCAAGGTGCCCAGCGCCATCTTCGCCGGCGCTACCATGAACTGCGCGCCGCCCGAGAGCGCGCCGATGACCACGCCGTAAAACGCCATGCCAAGGAGGCCGAGCGCGAGCAACCACAAAGGGAGCGCTGTCGCGCCGCGGTGATGGAGTTCATGCACGATGCGGCCGGGATGTTTCAGTAGTGTCTCGAGAATGGAAGCGGCGTTTTGCGGTTCGGGCATGGGCTCGAAAGTGAGGCCGCGGGGCGTAGTTGGTACAATGGGCGGTGGGTTCATGTGTGGTCTGTTGGTGGTGTTTTTAGTGGAAGAGATGTTCGAAGGCGTGGAAGACGGCTTCGTAGAAATTGCCGCGCAACGGATCGCCGCGGAGGAATTGCACCGCGAGCTGCGGGCTGCCGATAAACGGCCGCAGCGTCCACGCGAGTTGGGCGCCGAGAAAGAGATTCCCCGCCAGCCATCCGAAGAGAACACGCCGCGCCGTCGAGCGGCTGCCGCTCATTTTTTCGAGCAAACGAAGAAGGCGATGGTTCGCCAGGACGCCCGCGTAAGCGATCACGCCGACGTGTGTGAGCAGGACGATGCTGTGCCCGGTCACATCCGCCGCGGAGCCGAGCGGCGGCGCATTCCAAAGCACAAATAAAATGAGCGGACTGATCGCGCCCAGGACGATTCCCGCAGTCGCGAAGCTCAGAAGAATGGCAGACGAGGTTTGCCGAAATGAAAGACCGGAGCCGAGGACTTGCGCGAGCATTCCATTCAAAAGCGCGTTGCCGGCGCAGGTAAGGAAAATCAAAAGCGGAAACTTCAGCGCCGTGAAGGCCCCTTGCAGCGGCGCGCGCCAGAGACCAAGCGTGGCGCCGTAGATTCCGCAGCCGACCAAAATCAGCAGGCAGCAACGCAGCGCGCGCTCCAGATCGAATGCGGTCAGCCATGCCGCGAGCTCGTGTGCGTCTCCACGGATCAGCGCTTTCGATATTTGGATCATCGCGCGGCTGCCTTTTCGTTTCCGATCTGCAGCAGGCGCTCGCGCACCGCTGCGACCGTTTCCTTCAAGGTGGATGTGCCCGCCGTGAGTCCGACGTTCTCGGCCGTGGCGAACCATGCAGACTGCAATTCTTCCGGGCGCTCGATGTGAATCGCGTGCCGGCCCGCGACTTCCGTGGCGGCTACGAGCTGCCGCGTGTTGTTGCTATTGCGACCGCCGACGATCACGATCGTGTCGCAGCTGGCGAGGAGTTGCTGCAAGGCGTTCTGCCGATTCTTTGTCGGCTGGCAGACGGTGTCGCAAAATTTCACTTCCGCGGCCGGTCGCGCTTCCCGTATTGCAGCGACCAGAGTCTGGACGTGCGCCAGCGGCTGAGTCGTCTGTGAGATCACGCCGAATCGCTTTCCATTTTTCGGCAACTCCGCGATGTCGGCTAAACAACCGACCACCACAGCGTCCGGAAAATCTCCCGTCAGTCCGCGCACTTCCACGTGTCCGCGCTGGCCGGTAACGACTGGAAAGAATCCGCTCATCACCAGCCGTCGCAGCTGCGCATGCGCGCGATGCACTAATGGACACGTGCCATCCGCGACAGAGTATCCGGCCTCACGCCACGCGCGTCGTTTCATATCCGAAGCGCCGTGCGCCGTGATCATCACGCGTGGCGTCTCCGCGTGCCGCCCATCGAGATCTCCTTCGTGAACGCCGAGGTTTCCCAGCCTTTCGCGCACCACCGGGTTGTGCACCAGCTCGCCAAGAACGGTGAGCCCGCCTTCGCCGGCCATCCGTTCCGCGGCTACGACCGCATCACGCACCCCGAAACACATTCCGAAATGTTCCGCCAAAATCACCTTCATGATTCACTCCCGCGCACTCGCTTTGTATTACAAAGCTTAAGGGCAAAATTTTTCATTTCCGGCCCGCTTTTACGATCTCCTCCAAGACGTCGAGATAATCCTGAAAAGCGGCCCGCCCTCTCGCCGTGAGCGAGTAGCTGGTCTGCGGTCGATCCAGGATTTCTTTCGTCACCGCGATGAAACCGGCCTCGTGCAGAATGCGAAGGTGCGTCACGATGTTGCCGTCGGTCATGTTTAACTCGGCTTTGAGTTCCTGAAACGGCCAGCTCACACGCGAGGCCAGGAGCGTCATAATCCCGAGACGCGCCTTCTCGTGGATGGCTTTGTCGAGCTTGTCGAAGTCCAGCATCGCTCATGCGGCGTTGGTTTTGCGCGGCCAGGTGGCGAGGCCGTAAACCAGATGGTAGAGGCCAAAGGTGAAGCCCATCGCGCGGGCCGCGCTACGCGCGGGGTCGGCATTAAAGAGCGGATCAATCAGGATGATCGCGATCGCGCCGGTGAGCAGGAAAGCCCAGCCGAGGACGCATAGGGAGCTGGGCGCGAAGCTCGCGGTCGAGAGTAGGGCCAGGCCGTAACACGAGATCCAGATGATGGTCAGAATCGGCAACGCCTCGGTCGTCTCGTCGTTGCGCCAGAAGAGCGAGGTGAGAACGGCGGCGACAATCAGAACCGGCATCGCAGAGTGGATCGCCAGGCGCAGCCCCGGCGTCATAAACGCGCTGCCTTCGCGCCGCGCTTTCCGCAAAATGAAAAACGTATTGGCCAAGAGCGTGGCCCCCAAGACCACAAACCAAGTGGCGATGAAATGTCGCGCTGCGCCCGGATAGCTGAGATGGAAGAATGAGTCGCTGCCGCGCTGGTTGCCGAGGAAAAGAAGGGTCGCGGTGATCAAAGAGAGGGCACTGCC
>JBDUAH010000264.1:0-3860 GCA_040004745.1 Chthoniobacterales bacterium
CAGCGCCGTGCGGATATCGCCGAGGACAGCCTCGGCCGCGTCGCCTTTCAGCGGCGCGAGATCGACTTCGAATTCGCTCTCGTGCGTCCCGGCGATGTCGTCGGCTTCTTCGGCGCGTCCCGCCCGTTGCGCGACCGAGCGAACGGCCGGCAATTTTAAAAGCGATTCCGTCACCTGTTTCCCGAGACGCATCGATTCGGCGAGCGAAGTCCCGGGCACAGCCGCCATGTGCACGATAAAATGGCCTTCGTTCAGTTCAGGCAAAAACGAACCGCCGAAAAATGGCAGTGCGACAAGGCTGCCAAGAGTCAAAACGCCCGCGACGATCAAGAGCGGGCGTGGGCGATTCTCCACCCGCAGAAGGAGCGAACGGTAAGTGGACTTCAGTTTTCCCATCAACGGCGGCTCCCTTTTCTCAGAATCACGCGGGCCGAGAAGGGCGAGCGACAACGCCGGGGTGAGGATGAGCGCGACCGCCAGAGAGGCGAGCACAGCCAGAATGTAAGCAATGCCGAGAGGCGCGAATAACCGGCCAGCCACGCCGCTCATGGTCAGAATCGGGACAAAAACGAGGATGACCGCGAAGGTTGTGTAAACCACCGCACTCCGTACTTCGATCGACGCGTTGCGCACCACTTCGAATATGGGCAACGGCTCGGGCGCGCTCCGGTTCTCGCGCAGTCGCCGCAGAATATTTTCCACGTCGATGACGGCATCGTCCACGACTTCACCGATCGCGATGGCGAGGCCGCCGAGGGTCATGGTGTTGAGGCTGAGACCAAGCCGTTCGAGCACGATGACAGCCGCGAGAAGCGAGAGCGGAATCGCAGTGCACGAGATTGCCGCCGTCCGCCAGTTCATCAAAAATAGCATGAGGACGAAGATGACGAGTGCGCCCCCAAGAAGCAGAGAGGCGCGGACGTTGCCCGTGGCGGTCTGGATAAAATTGGCCGGCCGAAACAAGTGGGAATGCAAAGTGACGTGCTCGGCCTGGAGCGAAGGTTGTAATTCCCTCAACGCCGCCTCGACCCGCCGCGTCACTTCGAGCGTGTTCGCTCCATATTGCGCGGAAACGAGGAGCATCACGGCTGGTTCGCCCGAGACAGCCGCCGCGCCGATCGGCGGCGCGGGCGCATCGACGACATGCGCGACATCGCCGAGCGTTACGTTTCCGCCATCGGCGTGAACGAGCACGGTGGCAGCGAGCCCCGCCGCCGTGATCGACTGGCCTTGCGCGTGCAGGATAATGCGCTGATTCGCGTTCTCGATAAATCCCGCACCGAGCACGCTGGTGGCGCGCCGCGCCGCGGCGAGCACATCCTCGATCGCAAGATTAAATTTAATCAGTCGCTCGGGCCGGATTTGAATCTGCAACTGCCGCACCTCGCCGCCGTGCACGGCGATCTTGGCCACGCCCGGTACTGAAAGAATCCGCTGCTTCACCGTCCAATCCGCGATCGTGCGCACCTCCATGAGCGAGCGATCTTTGGAGCTCAGACCGATCACGAGCACGATGCTGGTCGATGAGGTCAACGGCGTCATCGTGGGCGGTTGCACTCCTTGCGGGAGAGTGGAGGCAATCACGGTGAGTCGTTCCGAAACGAGCTGCCGCGCCCGATAAACATCGACGCTTGGCTGGAAGGCAATCGTGACCAGCGACAACCCCTGGATGGAACCCGAGCGCAATGATTCAATCCCGCCAAGGCCATTGATCGCGTTCTCGATCGGCTGCGTCACGAGCACTTCGACTTGTTCGGGCGAAAATCCGGGCGCCTCGGTTTGGATGGTGACCGACGGCGGCGCGAACTCCGGGAAGACATCGTACTTCGCGCGGCTCAGTGTGTAGAGACCGTAGCCGACGAGCATGCAGGCGAGCGCGATCACGACCCCGCGGAAGCGCAGCGACCACCCGATGATGGAACTCAGCATCAGCGCGCGTGAAGAACGATCATCGCCGGCTCACTTTTATTTCTCGCCGACCTGAATCTGGCTGCGAAATTCTTCCGAGAGCAGTTGCTCCGCTCCCTTGGTAACGACTTTCTCCTGAGACGAAAAATTTTCCGCCACGAACCAGCCGCCCTGCGCCGGGATGTCGGTCGCGATCATGTGTCGCGCGAAATGCTCCGCGTCTTTTTGAAGATAAATCCAAGGTTTTCCCTGCGACCAAACCACCGCATCAGAAGGCACGATCACACCCGTTTCCGGTTCCCCTCGCGGGAGCAAGGCAGTGGTCGTTAGGCCGGGGACGAGTCCGCCTTTCGTTACCGGCACCGTGTAAAAGAGAACGCTCCCTTGAAGTCGTGGATCAAGACGCAATGCACGGGAAACAAATTGCGCGCCGATAAACTTCCCGTTGTCTCCCTGGATCATCGCCGCCGGAGCGGGGTCCGGCGCCGGCGTGCCCGCGGACAAAATAATGCGGATGAGTACGGCACGCTGAGCGAAGAGATCGTCGAGCTCCGGTGAGCCGTTAACTAGCCAGCCTGCCAAGGCGTCACCCCACTGTTCGCGCATGGCGCTCTCGATCAGGTGCAAGGAATCTTCCGCTGGCTGCACTGCGGCTGTGTCTGACCGCGCTTTGACATCGGCTTCCTGAACGGTTTCAACCGAAACGGTGCTCTGGCCGCCTAGTAATTTTGAGCGCGCCAAATCCCGGCGCGATTCTTCCGCGGAGGCAGTCGCCTTGATGACTTCGCCTTTGGCTGCAAGATAAGCCTGGCGCGCCTCGCTCCACTCGCGGATTTCCAACACTTGGGCCAGAGCGCGCAAGTCGGGCGCGTGGGTCGCGGCGGCCAGTGGGCTCGCAACGATTCCGCTCTTATTCTGCTCCGCAGGATCGATCGCGATGACCGTTTCGTTTTTCTGCACGGAGACGCGCGGGGCCGCCTGGACCGGCTCTTCGCGCTTGGCCTCCTGCGCGAGCTCGCCACGGCCCCGCATGAAACTCCAAACAAGCAGTCCCAGAACTCCAGCGCCAACCACCGCAACCAAGATTTTCTTCACCATTTGTTTTTTCGGCCGCGACTTCGCCAGACCGATTTTAACTCTTTCACCGAGGGCGGCTCTGGCAATGGTTCGAAAGCGGATCGGCTCTTGCGCTCGAAAACTTTGTAAAGCCTGAGCAACGTCGAGCTAACCGGTTCGCTGATGACATTCAGCGGCGAGCGGCTTTTAAATTTCGCTGCCGGGGCGGGTGGCGAAGAGCAAGCCGAGTGCAGCGACGCTGCGGTGGATGCACGGCGTGCCTGACCGAGTTGAAGGAACTGAAGAGCAACCGCAAAATCGCCGCGATCGTTAGGGACGAGAGAGCGAAGCGTTTGCTGGCGCTTCTGGTTCTCGAATTATCCGCCTTACGTCGTGAAGCCGGGAGGAAGTTTCACCTGCGCGTCGATCTTTTTCCGCGCAAATAGCAGAAGAACGAGAGCTGCGAGAGGGCGCAGAGGTCGTTTGCTCTGCAGTTTCATCGGCGCCCAAACGGATAAGCGGAGTTGCTTTCAAGTCAGCGCTCGAGCGACTCACCCCGATCCAGCCGCAAGGTCCACCGATACTTCCCTGTTTCTCCACCAACTTGATGCACGCCGGCAGCAAAACGCCCCGGGCCTGTCCGGACCCGGGGCGTCGCTGCCTTACGCCTAACTAATGGGCGCGCCTGCGCCGAAGTTATTCGCCTGCCGAGTCGTCAGGAGTCAGGGTCTCCACTTCGAAGAGATTGTTCTCTCCGTGTTGCTGAGTCAAAAAGAGGCGTCCTTTCCGAGGATTCGGAATCTTGGCTCCGATCAGTCCCGCGATCGAGCTGTCGCCGTCGGAGAAATGCACGCCGGTCGGTTCGTTATCCTCGTCGGTCGCCATCCGATCCTGAC
>JBDUAH010000040.1:0-13051 GCA_040004745.1 Chthoniobacterales bacterium
CGCGATCCAGCTCGTGGGCAAGACCGCCACCCTGCTCGAGTGGGACGATCGCATCCCGACCTTCGACGAGGTCCATCATGAAGCGCTCAAAGCCAACCAGTTCGTCCGCGAGCAATTCGACACCGCCGCGGCTTAAGCCGCTAGCGGTGAGCTCGCGGGCGCAGTTGAAAAAACTGCAAACGCTCATGGCTTCGGCCGTTTTCCGCCCGCTCACCGACGACGACCGAATGCAACCGCGCTGGACTGATGGAGGCGAGACCACGGCGGTGGCGGAGAGCTTCATCAAGCCTAACGACCGGTTGAGTTCCTTCGAACGGCTCGAGATCTACAATCGCGTTTACTGGTTCCGAGTCCTCGATTGCCTCTACGACGATTATCCCGGCGTGCGCGCGATCGTGGGAGAGACGAAATTCATGGACCTCGCGACCGCTTACCTCGCGAAGTATCCGTCCGCCTCGTTCACATTGCGCAACCTGGGCTCGCGGCTCGAACAATTCCTCCGCGAGGAGCCCCAATGGATCGCGCCTAACGAGGAATTGGTCCTCGACATGACGCGTTTCGAGTGGGCGCAGGTGGTGGCGTTCGACGACGCAGCGCTGCCCAAAATTACCTCTGACGAAGTGCTGGATACCCCGCCCGCGAAGCTACGCCTCGGTTTGCAACCCTACCTCTCGCTCCTGGCGCTGAATTATCCGGTCGATAAATTTTTCCTCGCGGTCCAGAAGCGCGAAGTCGACGTCCTCCGCGACGAAGCGAGCAATACCTTCGATGCCATGCCGCAGATGAAAAAGCGCAAGCGCACCACGCGCCTGCCGCGGCGCGCACGGGTTTGGCTGGCGGTGCATCGATTTGATAACACGCTTTATTACAAACGGCTCGAACCGGAAGCCTTCGCCCTCCTGAAGAACCTGCGGGACGGCAAAACCGTGGAGAAAGCCTGCGTCGATGCAATCTCGGAAACGACGCGTCCCAACGTCGATTGGCCCGGGCGGATCACCGCCTGGTTTAACGACTGGTCATCGCTCGGCTGGTTTTGTCAGTCTGAAAATGATCGGCCTCATCAAAAACTTTACGGTTAGATAATCACGTCCGCTGGCGCGCTGCATTCCCAAGCCCTGCTCCTCATCCGTCTTTTTTGGGGCTGGCAATTTTTCAGCGCGGGCAAAGGCAAGCTGCTAGATCTCTCAAGGCCGACGCACTATTGCGAGACTTTTGGCATCCCATTTCTGCACGCGCAGGCATCCTCGCGGCGTCCACGGAATGCTTCGGCGGGTTGCTGCTGATTGTCGGTTGGGCGAAGCAATTCAATCCATAATGCGTCGGAGCGATCGCGCGCGACCGGCGGTGGTGAAAGCGCGCGAGCACAGGCGAACGACAGCAAACGCTGGTGGATCGACGCCGCGCTGTATGAAATGGAACGCCGGATGCGCGCCGGGAACGACACAGAAAGACGCCCGTAATTTGCAGGGCGGCCGGGCGTGGTGCCGCTTCATTAATTGGCTCGTCACTACGGGAGTGATGCGGTTATACCTCCGTCCTCTTCCAAAGGGGCAGGGACGTTGTGGACCTAAAGAAATTTTTTGCTGAACTCCAGCGTCGAAATGTTTACAAGACAGCCGTTGCTTACGGCGTTTGCGGTTGGCTTCTGGTCGAGGTCGCGACCCAGGTGTTCCCGGTCTTCGAGGTGCCAAACTGGGTGGTGCGATGGGTCGTCATCCTGCTCCTGCTGGGCTTTCCGATCGCGGTTTTGCTGGCCTGGATGTTCGAGCTGACGGCGGAGGGACTGAAACGGACTGACGAAGTGCCGCCAGCGCAGTCGGCCACGGGCCAGACGGGGCGGAAGCTTGATTTCATTATCATCGCGGTCCTGCTCGCGTTCATCGCGGTGCTGGCGTTCCAGCGTTACGGGCGGCCCGCGGCGGTGGCGGCCCCGGCCTTGCCCGAGACGAGCATCGCGGTGCTGCCGTTTGCGGATTTGAGCGCCAGTCGGGACCAAGCCTACATCAGTGATGGGCTGATGGAGCAGATCATCAACGCGCTTGGCCGAATGCACGACCTTTCGGTTGTGGCGCGCACGTCGGCACTAGCCTTTCGCGACAAAGGCGTGGACATCCGGGAGGTGGGTCGGGTTTTGGGAGTGAACCATGTTTTAGAAGGAAGCGTGCGCCGGGGCCGGGGGAAGGTGCGGATCGATGCGCGATTGATAAACGTGACGACCGGTTATCAACTTTGGTCGGAGAGCTATGATTCGAGCGAGCAAGACTTCCTGGTTCTGGAAAGAGATGTGGCGCAGAAGGTGGCGCGGGCTTTGGAGGCTGAACTGCACTTGAGACTGAACGAATCCGAAAGGGAAAGCCCGGCTTATGACCCCGTGGCGTATGATCTTTATTTGCGCGGCAATTATCTGCTGAACAAACGAACGGTGGAATCCATGCACCAGGCTCAGGCCCTTTTCCAAACGGCGGTAAACAAAGACCCGCAGTTCGCGTTGGGCTACATCGGGATGGCAGACGCGGACATTCTATTAGGTAAAATCGGCGACATATCCGGGGACCAGGCCGCGACGCGGGCCTGGCCTGACGTGACCAAGGCGCTGCAACTGGACCCGCAACTGGCGGAGGGCTACGTCTTGCGCGCCATTCTCCTGACCGATTTTGAGTGGAACTGGGCGGCCGCGGAAGTGGATTTCCAGAAGGCGCTGAGTTTGAATCCGAACAGCGCAGCCGCGCACCATTGGTTTGCCCGGCACCTGGCGCAACTGGGGCGTTTCGAACACGCCGTGAAACAGATTGAGGCCGCGCAAACGCTCGACCCGCTCTCGGCCATGATCCGGGTGACCAAGGCCAAAATATTTTTCCAGGCGCAACAGTACGAGCGCGGGATTCGGCCCTGCCGGGAAGCGCTTGAACTAGAGCCGGAGTACGCCCCGGCCTTCTCCATCCTGGGGCTGATCTATGCCCACCTCGGACAGGAAAATTTGGCCGTTGAATCGATGAAAAAATATGTGGACCTCTCCGAGCACTCCGGGTGGGCGGAGTTGGAGCTGGCCTACGTCCTGGCGGTCGCGGGGAAACGAGCCGAAGCCGAGAAAATCGTGCAGGATGTGACCACCCGGACAAAGGATTACTCACCTTATGACATGGCGGCGATTTGCTCCGTTTGGCACGACTTTGATGGAGCCATCCGCTGGCTGGAGGTCGCCATCAATCGCCGAACGGTGGATGTCGTCTCCATCCGGGTGGAGCCGCGCTTGAATGACGTGCGGTCGGACCCTCGGTTTCGCGGTCTGGTCGAGCGCATGGTGCCGCGGCGTGGGACGGAATAGGAGTGTCTTCTAATGATGCTGAACCTTTCGTCTAGCTTGTCACTGTGGCAGCGATGCGCGTCGCTACGACCTGCTACGGGAGAAACGTTGATAGGGCGAACCCGGTCAAGCAGATGGCTCGCCTAAAATTAGACTTGTTAACCTTATTGCGAGGCTATTGAATGGGAGCGGAGGTAGACTTTTATGGCTCTTGAAAATTCATCATCGTATCCCGCCCCGGAGGGCGGAGCTCGGTCGCTCAAAGAGATATTGGAAGAAGCAACACGGGACCCGGCTTACGCCAGTTTCCTTCGGGATACCGTGCGGGATGCCCGTACCGCGGTGACGGTGGAGGATCAACAGGAGGCCTTGCAGACTCTGGGTGCTCACTTCGCTCTCAGCGGCGAGGAATTAACCCTCCTCAACCTGCCCGCGAACTTCATGACCGGCAGTTGCAGAATTTGCACGCAGACAAGGCCCACCCTCTACCTGCTCGACTTTGCGACCGCGTTCGCGAGATTGTCGCCCGGCGAATCGGCCCAGTAATTTGCCGGCGAGCGGTCGGGAAATAGAACGTGGCTGGCAGCAGGCGGTCAGGGCTCTGCCGTTAGCGAATGGCATTTGGCGTTACTCGCGCACGCTCCTGCCAGGTGATCCGACTCAGGGCTGGAAAATTCATCTTTCCGCGAGTCCACTTTCGGCGGCTGAGTTACTTTCTCGAGTGCGGCCACTCCTGACAGCAGCGGACATTCTTTTCAAGGTACCGCAAACCATGGGCATCCTGGTCGAGATGAATTCGGGCCTGCCCCAGTTCTCACAGGTAGGAAAATTTCTCACGATCTACCCCCGCTCCACTACGGAGGCGGTGAAGTTTGCCGCGCTCCTGCACCGGCTCACTCGTGATTTGCGGGGCCCGGAAATTCCTTTTGATAAACGGTACCGACGGAACAGCATCGTTTATTACCGCTACGGTGCGTTCCGCAGCAAAGGAAAGAGATCGGAGGATGGAACACTGCGCGATCCGGCCGGGAAAATTCACCAAGACGAGCGCGCCGCCGGCCGCGCCGTTCCCACGTGGCTTGAGGATCCGTTCCAAAAAGCGGGTGCCAGACCGCCGCGCCCAAGCGGCCGAATCGGCCTGGATTATCTGCCGTTTCGCACCCTCTCGCAGCGGGGCAAGGGCGGCGTCTATGAGGCACTGGACCTTTCCGTGTCTCCCGCCCGGCGCGTGATTCTGAAAGAGGGGCGCCCTCAGGGAGAGATCGATTTCAGAGGACGGGATGGATGCGCGCGCGTGCGGCACGAGGCGCGCGTCCTGCGCCGGCTGCATCGGCGCGGTCTACCGGTGCCGAAAGTGATGGCAGAATTCGGGCAGGGAGGGAAACGATTTCTCGTCCTGGAAAAACTATCAGGGCGGCCCCTGTTTTCGGAAAAGCGCGGGCAGCCGGCGAATCCCTCCTGGCGCCGAGCGGAAAAAATCCTCAATCAACTCCAGCCGCTCCTTGCGAGAATTCACGCCACCGGCTGGGTCTGGCGTGATTGCAAACCTTCCCACATTCTCATCCGGCGCGGCGGGATGCACTTGATCGATTTCGAAGGGGCCTGCCGGATCAACGACACCACGGCGATGCCCTGGAGTTCGCCCCATTACATCCGACCCGAAAAAAAACGAGGTCTGGCCCGGCGGCGTGGAACTTGGGAGGACGATTACGCGTTGGGAGTCATCGCGTTTCAGTGTCTGACCGGGGAATTTCCCTCGCTCCAAGCGAGGGAGCGTAAGCGCGTTTATCGGCGCGAGGCTTGTGCCGGCGCCTTGCGCGATCGCATCGAACGTTTGCTCGTCGGGCCATAGAGTCGCGTCGGCAGCGCTCGGACTTATCAGCGACCGCGGGAATTGGCTCGTCATCGGTGCTTGGTTCCGCATATTGGTGGAGAAGATTTTTTGGGAAGGGGTGACTTTGGATCCGAAGAAATTTTTCGCCGAACTCCAACGGCGAAATGTCTACAAAGCAGCGGTCGCTTACGGCGTTTTTGGCTGGCTGCTGGTGCAGGTGGCTACGCAAGTCTTCCCGTTTTTCGAGGTTCCGAACTGGGTCATTCGGTTGGTCGTCCTCGTCCTTTTGCTCGGTTTTCCCGTGGCGGTGGCGTTGGCCTGGATCTTTGAGCTGACCCCGGAAGGTCTCAAGCGCACGGAGGAAGTCCCGCCTCTCCAATCGGTCACCCGCCGCACCGGCCGGAAGCTCGATTTCCTGATCATCGGGATTCTGCTCGTGGTGATTGGGTTGATGCTTTTTCAACATTACGGTCGTCCGGGGCCCATTCCGCAAAGCGAAGCCACGGAGACGAGCATCGTCGTGCTGCCATTCACCGACATTGGCGCGACCCAGGATCAGCAATATTTCAGCGAGGGACTGACCGAGCAGATCATCAACGCACTAGGCCGGATTCGGGATTTGTCGGTCGTGGCGCGGACCTCCGCCCAAGCTTTCCGGGGCAAGGAAATGGACCTCCGCGAGGTGGGCCGGATTCTGCGGGTGAACCATATCCTGGAAGGAAGCGTGCGGCGCGGGCTGGCGGAGGTGCAGATTGACGCCCGGCTCATCAACGTCACGAACGGCTACCAGCTTTGGTCGGGGACGTACGATTCGGCCGAGAGTGATTTTTTTGCCCTGCAAAGCGACGTGGCGCAAAAGGTGGCTCAAGCCTTGCAAAAGCAATTGCGTTTAGCGGATGGCGCCCGTCTGGCGAAGCCGGCTACCCAGAATCAAGAAGCCTACGATCTCTATCTGCGCGGACGCTATATGTTGAACAAGCGCACGGTGGATTCGATGGAAAAAGCGCTCACTTTTTTTCGGAAAGCGCTGGATGAAGATGCGAAGTTCGCGCTCGGGCATGTGGGGGTGGCGGATTCCTACATCCTGCTGGGAAAAATCGGCGCGATCCGCGGAGACGAAGCGGCTGCGCGCGCCTGGCCGGAGGTCACGAAAGCGCTCGAGCTGGATCCCGAGTTGGCCGAAGGCTATGTCTCGCGCGGCATCTTGCTGAACGATTTCGAGTGGAATTGGGCGGCGGCGGAAGCGGACTTCGAGAAGGCGCTGGCGCTCAATCCAAATAACGCGGCCGCGCACCACTGGTATGCGCGGCATCTGGCCGAGATCGGTCGGTCGCAGGAGGCGATCGCGCAAATGAACGCTGCCCAAAAGCTCGACCCGCTCTCGCCCACCCTCCGGGTCTCGAGCGCGAAAATTCTCTTCGTCGCGGAACGCTACGAGGAGGCGATCGTGCCTTGCCGGCAAGCGCTCGAATTGGAGCCGCGTTTCGCCTCCGCTTTCTCCCTCTTGGGCCAGGCTTATGCGCATCAAGGCAAAGCGGCGGAGTCGATCGAGGCGGCGAGGAAGTACGTCGAGTTATCCGACGGGAGCGGTTGGGCGCAACTGGAACTGGCTTACGCTTTGGCGGTGGCCGGCCAGGTCGAGGAAGCGGAACGGATCGTGCGGCAGGTCACGGACACGCCGGGACAATATTCCCCCTACGACATGGCCACCATTCGTTCCGCCCTGAGGAATTACCCTGAGGCCCTGCGCTGGCTGGAACGCGCCATAACTGAACGATCGGTCGACGCGATGTGGCTGCTGGTGGATCCGCGTTTGCAAAATCTGCGGGCGACCGCCGAATTTCAAGAAATGATAAAAACCTTGAAACTTTCTCCTCCAAACCCCGTAGTAGGTGAGGAGGGCGAAGAATTAAAACCATCACAACAGACAACCCCTAACCAAAGAGACTGACCCATGGCCGCCAAGAAAACAACCAAGACGAAAAAACCCGCCGCAAAGCGGACGAAAACCACCTCAAAAAAGACCCGGACAAAGGGTCCGGCATATTCCTGCGATGATCCACCGAAAACTCCGATGACCCTTAGGCAACTGGCGCGCGAGCTGCAAGGCGGGGACACGCAGTTTGCCGCCTTTCTCGCCAACTTGATCTGCCGGTCCAACGGCGGCGACGCCGACGCACAAGCCTGCGTCGAAAAATACTTTCAACCGAGCGATTCCGAGTTGCGGAGCCTTTGCATTCCGGAGCGAGATTTTGAGCGGTTGCAAAAATGCACCGATCAAAATCTTTTGGTCAGTGCCGCCTTGTATCTGATCGCCCCCAGTGGGTTTCGCGGACGGAAGAGGTAGCGAGGATCGCTGGCGCCGCCTGACCCGGAGCCTGGCCCTCCGCGACCGCTACTGGTGTTACTCGCGCCGTCCCACCCCGCGCGATCCGACGCAGGGTTGGAAACTGCACCTCTCCGCCACCATTCTTTCCGCGCCCGCGGTCCTGGCCGCAGTGGGCGCCATCCTCCGTCAGGGCGACGTCCTCTTCAAGGTGCCGCGCGATCTTGAACAATTGCGCTGGCTCAACAAGGGCGCGGCCGGGTTTTCCCAAATAGGAAAATTCCTGACCGCTTACCCGCGTTCACCGGAGGAGGCAGTCGCGTTGGCTGCCAAGTTGGATCGCGCCACCCGCGGGCTGGTCGGCCCGGAGATTCCATACGATTGTCGCTATCAGCGGAGCAGCTTGGTTTACTATCGCTACGGAGCGTTCCGTGCTTCGCCGCAAGCCCCGGCCGGATTCATTCGGACACCAAAGGGGCAGTTGGCGCGGGACCGACGCGCTGCCGGCGGGGCGATCCCGTCGGGAGTGGTCGATCCGTTTCGCCGGCGAGGAGCAGTGCGAAAGCTCAGTGGTTTGATAGGCACCAAATATTTTCTCTACCGTGGAAAAATGCAACGCGGCAAAGGCGGCGTTTACGAGGCGATTGATTTTTCCGGTCCGATGGCCCGGCTCGTCATCATTAAGGAAGGACGGCGCCACGGCGAAACGGATCTGGCAGGCGAGGACGGCTTCACCCGAGTCGCACGGGAGGCGCGGGTGCTGCGCCGGTTGCGCGCGGCGGGCGTGGCTGTGCCGGAGGTTTTCTTGGAATTTACCCAGGATCGAAATCGCTATCTTGTCCTCGAGAAAATTCCAGGCCGGCCGCTTCTTTTCAGTCGGCGCGACCATCCGGTGCACTCGTCCTGGCGTCGGGCGCGGAACATCCTTAATCAACTCGAGCCACTCCTGGCGAGCATTCACGCCGCCGGGTGGGTTTGGCGGGATTGCAAACCATCTCACATTTTTCGGCATCGCGGTCGCATCGTGCCGATTGATTTCGAAGGCGCCTGCCGGATAAACGACACGGTGGCGCTACCTTGGAGTTCGCCGAATTACACGTCGCGTCATCATGAGCGACCTCGACCGCGTTGCCCGGAACCGGGGAAGATGACTACGCGATGGGCGTGATCGCGTTCCAGTTTCTAGCCGGGGAATTTCCTCCACCCGCGCAGTCGGCGCGCGCCCGGATTTACCAACGAACCGAGTGTCCCGCTTCCTTGCGCTTTCGGATTGAAGCCCTGCTCCGAGATTGAGCAGCGAGAGGGGCCGCATTCCACTTGCCGTTGCCACCTGGAACAGAGAGCGATTTCCGTGAGTGGCTTTCCTCAACGAACCAATAGGCCGGAAAGTCTACAGCGGGGCGGTGGCTGGGTCCGCATCGAGGGAGGAATATTCAGGATCGGCGATTTTACGCGGTCCCGGAGAAGCAACAGAAGAAGAGTGGAGTTGACGCTGGGCGCGGCGATCTGTTGAACTAGCGATCGCAATGAAGCGGCTGCTACTTCTAGGCGCCTGCGTCCTGGTCACCATGTCGAGCGTCTGCGCGACGCGCGGCGAGTTAATCTACGGACTGACGGCACAAGGCGGATTGATTTCCTTCGATAGCTCGTCGCCTGGTTCGGTCACGAATGTGGGAGCGGTGGCAGGCGCGAGCGCCGGTCAATTTTTTCTGAACATCGATTTCCGGCCAGCCAATGGCCTCCTCTACGGGCTGGCGGTGAACACGATCACCGGCGCTTCTAATATATATACGATCAACACCTCGACGGCCGCGGCGACGATGGTGGGCACCACGCCGTTTACACTCTCGGTTTCGATCGGTGGCCGGGTGGCGATGGATTTTAATCCAGTAACCGATCAGGCGCGCGTGGTCAGTCGGAACGGCTCCAATTATCAAGTGAGCCCGGTGACGGGCACGATCACAGCGTCAAACACCACGCTTAATTATGTCCCGGGGGATCCGGGTGGCAGCGGCATCCCAGACAATGTGGCCTTGGCACACAGCAACAATGTCGCCGGAACGCCCGCGACGACCCTCTACGGCTACTCGTTTAACTTCGACGAAGTCTTGCGGATCGGCTCTGCGAACGGCATGCCGATCAGTCCGGACACCGGCCAGACCTTCACGATCGGCGGCGCAATGCAGTTCCCGCTCACCTCGAATATCGGCTTCGATATTTCGGGGTCGGGCGCGGCGTTTCTCACGGGAAACATCGGCGCGCAGACGCTCTTTTCCGTGAATCTGGCCACTGGCCGCGCAACCACTATCGGAGCGATCGCGGGCAATCCGCAGTTGGTCTCGATCGCGGTGGCTCCGGTGCCCGAACCGGACGCTCTTCGATTGCTGGTTCTTGGCGCGGTGGCGATTGCTGCGCGGAAAATTTTCGTCCGGGGGCGGCAGAGCTCCGTCGTCTAAAAGTTTCCGACCGAAGACGGCCTGCACTTTTTCGGAGATCGGATACAATCGCTCTTCGAAAGAGAGGGAAAACTGATCGTAGTGCAGCTCATCCATGAGATCCGTTGCGATCGGAGCCGCGATTCCAGAAGTTGCTGGCGCGGGAGTGATAAGCGTTGCGCGCCGCTGCTTCGTGACTCTTTCTTTCCAATGGCGGCAGTCGCAGCGAGCTTCGACCCGTGTTTTCAAAGGTAACTCTTCGGCCCGAGGGCGTTTGTCTGCGCGGGGGGCTGATTTTTGCGTGTGCTCTGCTGTGTGCGGTTTCTGCAAAGGCCGAGTGGACAGCGACGCGAAGCGAACCCCACTCCGGGAAGGGGGGCTTGATAACGCGCGTGGCAGTTTCGGCCGAAGACGGCAAAACTGGCGATACGGCGCAACTGCAATGTGCGGTCTTTGAAACTAAAAACGCGACGATGCGTGTGCTCGATCAGCCGTCGGAGCCACGTATTTCGCTGGCGGAAATGATGCGGAGAGAGAGCTGTCTCGCCGGTGTGAATGGCGGCTATTTCGATCCAGAGCACGCGGCGGTGGGGTTGTTAATTAGCGATGGCCAAACCGTGCAAGCGAAACAAAAAGCGAAACTGCTCAGCGGCGTCGTAAGCGTGGTGAACGGACGTCTTCAAATCGAGCGATCGGGCGCATTCTCTCCGAAAAAAAAGCCGGCCGACGCGCGACAGTGCGGTCCATTTCTAGTGGAGCGCGGGCGCGCGGTGGCGGGGTTGAATAATGCGCGCGCGGCGCGGCGCACGTTCATTCTGGTGGCCGACAAGGGGCGCGCGGCGATCGGTTACGCTTCGGACGTCACCCTCGCGCAACTCGGCGATTTGTTGGCGACGCCGGGATTAGCTCCAGATTTGAAAGTGCAGAGCGCGCTGAATCTGGATGGCGGATCGTCGAGCGGCTTTTGGTTTGCCGGCGATGATGAAGCGTTCGCGATCCGCGAGTACAAGACGGTACGCGATTTTATCGGCATCGTGGCGCGACCGTAGGCGAGAGCGGGCTTGCCCGGCGCGTGCGATTCTGAAAGGTTCGCGCGCATGCGTTGCTTCGGCGGTTTCAGGGCAAAGGATGGCGCCTCCTTCTACGGAGAGGTGCGCGGCGAGGAAGTCGTTCGCCTAACGAGTGCTCCGTGGCTTGGGCTGAAGCCGGAGGGATCCGTGTATGCGCTGGCGGATTTGCGGATCGACCTGCCGGTCGCGCCCAGCAAAATCATCGCGGTCGGTTTGAATTACGCCGACCACATCGCGGAGATGAAACGCACGCCACTCGGCACTCCGCTGATTTGGTTCAAGGCGCCGACATCATTATTGCCGCAAGAAGGGACGATCGAGATTGCCTTCCCCGAACATCAGACGCACTTCGAAGCGGAATTGGGCGTCGTGATCGGAAAGGTGGCGAAGAACGTCTCGCGTGAAGAGGCGCTCGATTATGTCTTCGGTTACACGATCGGCGAGGACATCAGCGATCGCGATTTACAGACGTCCGAGAAACAATTTGGGCGTGCGAAATCTTTCGATACCTACACGCCAGTCGGTCCGTTTATTCAGACGGATGTGGATGTCTCCAATCTCGCGATCACGCTTCGCCAAAATGGTGAAGTAAGGCAATCAGCGCGCACCAGCCAGATGATTTATTCCGTGGCCGAAATCGTTTCGTTCGCGAGTCAGAGGATGACGTTGGTGCCAGGCGATTTGATTCTGACGGGCACTCCTTCCGGAGTCGGTCCGATTCGGTCGGGAGAGAGTCTCGAAACGTCGATTAGCGATTGGACGCCGCTGCGAAACCGCGTCGCGAATGCTGTCGAATAGGCGCTGGAAGAAGAAACGTGACGTCTCGTTACATCCCGCAACGCCTCGTGATGCGAAGAGAAGATGTTGTCCGCTTCCACAAAAAAACGTCATCGAATGGAGAATTGCGAAAGTTTTGCTCGACTCGCCGTGACTCCATTGGGGATAAACGACACGAAAACGTTACTTGAAAGATCGGGCAGCAATAAGCGCCCGCTCAACCAACTATGAAAACATTCCTAACCGCCACCCTGTGTTCCGCCACCTTCGCGCTGACTTTGTTCGGCCAAACCACACCCCCGCCACCTAACGCTCCCGGAGCACCGGCCACTGCACCCTCCGCGCCTGCCTCCACCGTTCCAGTCACGCTGGATCCGGCGGCCTCGCCTGGCGCTCCTGGGATGTCCACAGCCGCACCCGGCATGTCGCCAGCGGCTCCTGGGGCGCCGGGCGTAACGCCGATGACGGCTCCGACGGTCGCGCACCCGATCGTTCCGACACCATCGCCAACGCCCGCTGCGCCCGAAATGGCTGGCGGGTATCCGCTGACCGGCAATGCGCTGATTGATAATTTTCACAAGGGCGGCCCGATCATGTGGCCGATTTTGCTCGTTTCCATCACGGCCATTGCCGTCGTCCTGGAACGAATTTTCTGGTGGCTCTTCCGCTGGATGCGCCGTGATCCCAAGCGCATCGAGAAAGTTTTCACAGCGATCGAAAATGGCGATGTGGCGGAGGCTTCCCGCCTTTCACGTGGCTCGCGCGACCCGGTTCTGCGCATGATGTGGAATGGATTAAACCACCAACACGCGTCGTTGCAGGGTGCTCTGCAGGTGGCGGCTGGGATTGAGATCAAACGAGCGGGCCGTTTCCTCGTCGTCATGGATACCTTGGTGACCCTCGCGCCCCTCCTCGGTCTCTTGGGAACGATCGTCGGTCTGATGCGTTCCTTCGGTCAGCTCGGCAACGAGGAGCTGGCAGTGCAGGCGGTGACGGGTGGTATTTCGGAAGCGCTGATCGCGACGGCGTGCGGTCTCTGTATCGCTATTTTTGCCCTGATTCCGTTTAATTTTTTCACATCTCGTGTGTCTAACTTGGAGTTCGAATTGCAAACCGCCGCGACCAACCTGGAAGTCATGCTGGAAGGACAGAAGAAGAGCGCAGAGATGGACGTCACTGCGATGACCAAATAGGAAGCGGCATCAGCCATGGAAGTCTCCTCACCCATCCCAAAGAAGCACGCGCGGATTGAGATCATTCCGTTGATCGACATCATGTTCTTTCTTCTCGCGAGCTTTATGATGG
>JBDUAH010000265.1:0-3842 GCA_040004745.1 Chthoniobacterales bacterium
CCAATAGCGTCGACAAGTGGGCCGCCAAGAGCTTGGTAAGAGACTGCGAACGTTTGCTGCCGTCGTAAAGGAGCGCCAGGCGCAAACGACCGGCGGGTCCGGCTTCTCGCCGCACACGTTCAAGCAACGCGTTGGTCTGACGGACGTGGAGATCGATTACTCGCGCCCGAACAAAAACGACCGCGTCATTTTCGGCGATCTCGTCCCGAACGGCGAGCTCTGGCGCACCGGTGCGAACGCTCCCACGCGGATGAAGTTCAGCAGCCCGGTGAAACTCGAGGGCACCGAAATCCCCGCCGGCGACTACGCCGTTTTCACGATTCCGAACGCGAACGAATGGATCGTGATCTTCTCGAAGGACGCGCAGGTGGCCAACACCGGAGCCTATAAGCAGGAAAACGATGCCGCGCGGATCACGGTCAAGCCGACCACGTTGCCGGAAGCGGTCGAGACCTTCACGATCGGTCTCGCGGACGTGAAGGGTGCGGCCGCCACCTTGTATCTTGATTGGGATAAAACGCGTGTGCCGCTCAAGCTGACGACCGATGATTTCGAAAAGCTAAGCCAACAACTCGACGCCGCTGCCAAGAGCGCGACTGCGCTTGATGACCGCACCGCTTATCAAGCCGCGGTTTTCTATCTTGATAACGACAAAGATTTGAACCAGGCGCTGAAATGGATCGAGCAGGCTCTCGCGGCCAGCCCAGACGCTTACAACATGTACATGCGGCGCGCTCAGATTCAGCTCAAGCTTGGGAACAAGAAGGAAGCGACCGCCTCCGCGCAAAAAGTGATCGAGATTCTGAAAGCCTCGAAGACGCCCGACGAGACCCAGCTCCACACGGCCGAGCAAATTCTCGAACACGCCAAGTGAGAATTGAGCGAGCGCCGTTCTCGAATTCCGCCATGCGCCTGTTCCGAATCCCGCCGACGCAGGTTCTGTCTCTTATGATCGCAGCCAGCCTCACGATGACGGCGGCGGCTACGGAAGCACCGCCCGAAATGGACGCCGCACAAATTCGCCTCGCGCTCGATAAACTCAAAGTGCTCGGCCGCGTTCTTTACGTCGCTGCGCATCCGGACGACGAGAACACCGGACTCATTTCCTATTGGGCGAACGGCGCTCTCTTCGAGACCGGTTATCTTTCGATGACGCGCGGCGATGGCGGGCAAAACCTCATCGGCCCGGAACTCGGCGCGCAGCTCGGCGTGATCCGCACCCAAGAACTGCTGGCCGCGCGTCGGATCGATCACGGCCAACAATTCTTCACCCGCGCAAACGACTTCGGTTATTCTAAGTCCGCCGCGGAGACTTTTCGCATTTGGGATCGCGAGAAGATTTTAGCCGACACCGTTTGGACGATCCGAAAGTTCCGACCCGACGTGATCGCGACCCGTTTCCCGCCCGATGACGACAAAACGCACGGGCATCACACCGCCTCCGCGATCCTCGCCTCTGAAGCTTTCAAGCTCGCGGCGGAGCCGAAGAAGTTTCCGGAGCAGCTAAAATTCGTCGCGCCGTGGCAGCCGACGCGCCTGTTTTGGAATGCTTCGCAGTTCTTCTTCCGCGCGCGCAACGTCCCGTTCGATCCCGCCGGCCTGATCAAGATCGAAGCCGGCGGCTACCAGCCGCTGCTCGGGAAATCCTATCCCGAAATCGCTGCGGCCAGCCGCACCATGCACAAAAGCCAGGGCTTTGGTGTCAGCATCGAGCGCGGAGAGAACGAAGAATATTTCAAGTTCCTCGACGGCAAACCGGTCGAGAATGGCGACCTCTTTTCCGGCATCGATACCACTTGGACGCGCGTGAAAGGCGGGAGCGAGATTGGCGGAAAAATCGACAGCATTATTGAGCGCTACGACATGAAAATGCCGGCCGCTTCGGTGCCTGCTCTGCTCGAGCTGTGCACCATGCTGGGCAAGTTGGGCGACGATACTTGGGTCGCGAAAAAACGCACGGATGTTGAACAAATCATCGGCGCCTGCTTGGGACTGCATCTAGAAGCCGTTTCCGCGAAGCCAGCCGCACAACCGGGCGAGGCGATCGAGTTGCAACTGGAGGCGATTAACCGCTCCACCGTCCCGCTGAAATTCAAGTCAGCGCGAATCTTCGATAAAGGCGAAACCACGACCATCGACAGCCCGCTCGCGACCGACGCACTCTTCACGAAGAAGATTTCGGTCACGCTCCCTGCTTCGCTTCCCTTCACGCAACCCTACTGGCTGCGCGAACAGGCCACGACCGGCACCTTCACCGTGGCCGACCAATCGCTGATCGGCCGTCCAGAGAATCCGCCAGCGTTTCCGATCGAGTTTACTTTAGACGTTGGCGGCCAAGAGATCACTTATCAAGTCGAGCCGCGCTTCCGAAAAGTGGACCGCGTGCTGGGTGAAATCACCGAGCCGCTCGTCATCGCACCGCCGGCTTTCGTCGAGTTGCCGCGCCCCGTCTTTCTCTTTCCCGACAAATCGACCAAGAGCATCAACGTTCGCGTGATCGCATCCGCGGAAAAGGTCAACGGCAGCGTATCCCTGGAAGCGCCCGCCGGTTGGAAAATCGAGCCTGCCAAGGCCGACTTCGATCTCACCGGACCGGAAAGTGAAACCACTGTGATCTTCCAGGTCACGCCGCCGGCTGAAAGCGGCGAAGCCTTTCTGCGCGCGTCTCTGACCACGAACGGGACCACCAGCCCCGCCTTCAGCCATCAACGCATCGATTACCCCCACATCGAATCGCAAACACTGATCTACGCCGCGCAATCCAAAGTGATCCGCGCGGATGTGGTTAACAAAGCGAAGCTGATCGGCTACGTGCCCGGCGCTGGCGACATCATCCCGGAAAGCCTGCGCGAGATCGGCTCCACCGTGGAGATCCTGAACGACGGCGACATCAAAGCTGCGAATCTCGCCCGCTTCGACGCCGTCGTGCTCGGCATCCGCCTGGCCAACGTCCAGCCCGCGCGTCTCAGCGCGTGGTTCCCGGAATTGCTCGCTTACGCGAAGAACGGCGGCGTGGTGGTGATGCAATACAACACTTCACCCGGACCGAAGCCCGACCAAGTGCCTTATCCGCTCAAAGTCTCGCGCGACCGGGTCACCGAGGAAGACGCCGCCGTGCGAATGCTCGCGCCCGATCACCCGGTTCTGAATTTTCCAAACAAGATCACCGCCGCCGATTTCAACGGTTGGGTTCAGGAGCGGGGCCTCTATTTCCCTAACGAGTGGGACAAAGCCTGGACGCCGATTCTCTCGAGCAACGACACCGGCGAAAAACCCGCGGACGGCAGCCTCCTCGTCGCCCGCGTCGAGAAGGGCTGGTTCGTTTACACCGGTCTCTCCTTCTTCCGCGAATTGCCGGCCGGCGTCCCGGGAGCCTATCGACTCTTCGCCAACTTGATTTCCCTCGGCAAAGCTCAGCCATGAGCGACGAGGAAACTTCGGTCCCGCTCTTTCGCACCTGGCGCAATGCCTACGCGACGGTCGTGATCGCGTTCGCGATCGAAGTCGCGCTCTTCTACGCTTTGACCTGTTACTTCGCGTGAGTTGGATCGATTACGCGGTCCTCGTTTCCACGCTGGTCGCGATCGCGCTCTACGGCTATTGGCGCACGCGGCGCGATTCTGATCTCGGCCACTATCTGCATGGCGATGAAACGATTCGCTGGGGAACGATTGGCCTTTCCGTCATGGCCACACAGGCCAGCGCGATCACGTTTCTTTCCACACCAGGGCAGGCTTACGAAAGCGGGCTTGGTTTTGTGCAGAATTACTTCGGTCTGCCCTTCGCCCTCATCGTGGTCTGCGCGGTTTTCATTCCGATTTATCACCGGCTGAAAGTCGTCA
>JBDUAH010000266.1:0-3828 GCA_040004745.1 Chthoniobacterales bacterium
GTCGTGATCGATCCCATTGCCCTGGTTGATGAGATTGACGGTCTCGTTAAGATGGGCGTCGCGGTGGGAAAGAATCTGCTCATCAGCGACTGCGCGCATCTGGTCTTGCCCTATCACCGCGTGCTCGATGAGCAGCGCGAGATCCGTAAAGGCCAGGCCAAAATTGGCACAACTAAACGCGGCATCGGCCCGGCCTACGGCGACAAGGCCGCCCGCACCGGGCTGCGGATGTGCGACCTGATGCAGCCCACGCTGTTCTCCGAAAAACTGCGCGCCAAGATCCGGGAGAATAATAAAATTCTCGCAGCCTACGACGCGAAGCCACTCAACTTCCGGAGCGTGAACGAGACATATCTCGCGGCCGGCGAGCGCTTGCGCCCTTTCGTTACTAATACGGTGGTGCGATTGCACGAAGCGCTGGAGCGCGGCAAAGGCATCCTCTTCGAAGGCGCGCAGGGCACTTTCCTCGATATCGACCACGGGACCTATCCGTACGTGACTTCCTCGAACACGACGGCGGGGGGCGCTTGCACCGGTTCCGGTGTCCCTCCGCATCGCATGGATGTGGTGATGGGCGTGGTGAAGGCTTACACCACCCGCGTGGGCGAAGGCGCGCTCCCCACGGAAGATGCCGGATTAGCCGATATGCTGCACGCGATGGGCCGTGAATTCGGCGCTACCACGGGGAGGCCGCGGCGTTGCGGGTGGTTCGATGCGGTGGCGGCGCGCTACGCGACCATGATCAACGGCATCGACGAGCTGGCGATTACGAATCTCGATGGCCTGGATAACGTGGATCCGATCCGTGTCTGTGTCGGCTATCGCCTGGACGGAAAACGGCTCTCCGTTCCGCCCTGCGATGCGGCTCAGCTGGAAAGTTGCGCCCCGATCTATGAGGACATGCCGGGCTGGAAAAAAACCACGCACGCGGCGAAGAAGTTTTCCGATTTGCCCCCGGCGGCTCGGACTTACGCGAAGCGGATTTCGGAATTGGCCGGCGCGAAGTTGACCATCGTCAGCGTCGGACCGGCGCGGAGTCAGACCATCCTTCTTTAGCGATCATGTCTGCTCCGGCTTCCGCCATTCCTCGCCACATCGCCATCATCATGGATGGCAATGGTCGCTGGGCGAAAAACCTCGGGTTGCCGCGAATCAAGGGCCACGAACGCGGCGCCGATGCGGTGCGCGAATGCGTGGAAGGATGCGGGGAGCTGAAGGTGGAATTCCTCACGCTCTACGCTTTCTCGGCCGAGAATTGGCAGCGCCCGAAAGCCGAAATCATGGCGCTGATGCATCTGCTGGAAAAGTTTTTGAAGGAAAGAACTCCGGAGATGATGGAGAAAAATGTGCGCCTGCAAGCGATCGGCCGCCTGACCGATCTGCCGGAGAGTTGCCAACGGCAGTTGCACGAATCGATCGAGACCACGGCGGGCAACACCGGGCTCACCCTTATTCTTGCGCTGAGCTACGGCGCGCGTTTGGAGATCATCGATGGCATCAAGAGCCTGCTCCGCCAGATCGAAGAAGGGCACATCGACAAAGCGATGATCGATGTCGAGATGTTCAGCAAGCATCTCTACACGCGGTATTATCCCGATCCCGATTTGCTTATCCGCACCTCCGGCGAGATGCGGCTCTCGAATTTTCTCCTTTGGCAGCTTTCCTACACGGAGATGTACGTGACGACGAAGCTCTGGCCTGATTTCAAAAAAGAGGACCTCAATGCTGCGATCGAGGAATACGGTCAACGTCAACGCCGCTACGGCGGGGTGGGGTAAAACGCGGAGCAAGGAGCGGCGGCTTCCAAGCCGCCGTGGGTCTAGAAACTTGACGGCTCGGAAGCCGTCACTCCTTGAATGCTATTGGCCGTCAGATGAATGCGGCCGCCACGGTGTCGGCCAGCATTTTTCCCTTCGTCGTGAGAATGAACCTGTCGTTAGCCGATCGGAGCAGTCCTAGCTCCATGAACTCGGCGCGCTCCACCGGCCACTGCTCCAGCCAATTTGCCGGAACGCCCCAACGCGTGCGGAGCGAAAGAGCGATCTGCTCAGCGCGCTTCATCGCGGGCGACAGCGGTTCCGTGGATATCACCGCTGATTCGCTCGCGAGAATTCGATCGCTGTAGATGCGGTAGTCGGCCACGTTTTGCGTGCGCTTCGCGCCGACGGTGGAGAAAGCGCTCGGGCCAATTCCCAAATAATCCGCGCCCGACCAATAGCCGCGATTGTGGGCAGATTCGTGACCGGGCCGCGCGTAGTTGGAAATCTCGTATTGCCGAAAACCGCCGGCCTCTAGAACGCGCATCGTGGTTTCGAAAAACCGCGCATCGGTCTCGATGTCCTCTCGATATTCACCGGTGGCGCGTCGGATAAAAAACTCCGTGTCCTCTTCGTAGGTCAGGCAGTAGGCCGAGATGTGATCGGGTTGCAGGGCGACCGACTTCTGGAGCGTCGTCTCCCATTGTCCGAGCGTCTGACCGGGCAGGCCGAACATGAGATCGATGTTCAAACTTGGAATCTGGGCCGCACGTAAAGTGCGGAAGGATTCTTCCGCCTGCGCGGCGTTGTGTTCGCGGCCGAGGAGCTTGAGCAAATCGTCGTCCCAAGATTGCACGCCGAGGCTGACTCGAGTCACGCCATGATGCTGGAGGAGCGCAGCCTTGCGCGCCGACACACTTCCGGGGTTCGCTTCGATCGTCCATTCCGTCAGGTGCGTGAGATCCAAGCTGTCGTGCAGGCCACCGAGCAAAACGTCCAACTGCGCGGTGGAGAGAGCTGTCGGAGTTCCGCCGCCAAAGAAAATCGTCTCTGGTTTTAAATCGAAGCGGCCGTTCAGCGAATGGAGTTCCTCCAGCAGCGCGCGGCAAAAGCGATCGGTCTGGGCGGGATCGGCGCGCTCTTTGTAAAAGGCGCAGTAAGGACAAATCCGAGCGCAGAATGGAATGTGGACGTAAAGATGTCGCACCAACGTCTCCGAAGTTGGACGTTGAACGTTGAGCGTTGGACGTTGAACGTTTGCCTCGAGTGCCACCGGCCAATATCCGTTTGAACTCCTCATCGTCCATGCCGATCGCACGCCTGCGCGGCTCAATCCTCCGCGACGTCTCGCGTTCATTTTATCTTTCAGTCCGTTTGCTGCCGCGGCCGTTGCGCGACCCGATTGCACTGGCCTATCTCCTGGCGCGTGCCACCGACACCATAGCCGACACCGCGGAGATTGAGGTGCCATTGCGTCTGGCGAAGTTACGCGTTCTGGCGGCGCTGATTCAGGGTGGCCGTCCCGCGGAAGCAGGCGACACGTTCCAATCCTTCGCCGCGCTTCAGAGTATTGCGGCCGAGCGAGCGTTGATTGAACGGCTGCCAAACTGTTTGGATTGGCTCCGCGCACTGTCGGAGGATGACCTGCAGGACATCCGCGTGGTGCTTTCGGAAATCAACGAAGGGCAGATGCTGGATGTGGAGCGCTTCCAAAACGCGAAGCAAATCGTTGCGTTGGCGACGTCGGCAGAGTTGGATCGTTATACCTATCTGGTTGCCGGATGCGTTGGCGAATTTTGGACGCGTGTCTGTTTTCGACATCTTCCGAGATTCACCAGTGAGTCACGGGAGACGATGCTCGACCGTGGTGTCGCTTTCGGAAAGGGATTACAACTCGTGAACATTTTGCGAGATGTGGGGGCCGATCTGCGCATCGGACGCTGCTATCTGCCGGCGGAGGAGTTGCAGACCGCTGGTGTGGCACCGTCAGAACTGTCGGAAAACCCAGCGGAAGCCGAACCGGTGATTCGCGCCTGGCGGGAAAAAGCAGAGCAGGGGATGATGGCGGGAG
>JBDUAH010000267.1:0-3817 GCA_040004745.1 Chthoniobacterales bacterium
GGTAGCTCGAACTCCGCCGCCTAGAGCGTGGCTTCGACTTCGGAGCCCCAAGGGTGCGCCGATTGAAACGGAGGCCGGGTTTGTAACCCGGTCCGGGACGGCTTGCAAAGCCGTCCTCCCACGCCTCCGGCGCTCTGCGGAAAAGTGCATGACGCCCTAATGAAAACAGCAGGAGCAACCGAAGTCACTCCTGCTGTTTGAATCGCTCGCTGGAAAGTTCCGCGTTTAGAAGTTAGGGCTGCGGCGCGTCTTCGTCGGAGTCGCTCTTTTTCGAGTCGGACTTCTTTTCGGAAGCGGAGTCTTCGCTGCTCTTCGACTTGCTCGACTTCGCTGCGCTTTTTTTGACTGCTGCGTCTGCGCTGCCGCTGTCGTCGCTGGCTTCTTTGTCCTTTTTGCTGGAGCTAGTAGAACTCTTGACCTTCTTCGAGGAGCTCATGCCTTTATCTTCTTCGGCGCTGCCGCTGGATTTCTCCGAGGAGGAGCTACTGATCTCTTCCTTGGAAGATTTGCGGTCGGCGGCATCGCTGGACTTCTTTGGCGTGGCGGTAGCCGACCCACGGCCGGAATGCGCTGCCGCGCTCGAGGAGGGTGATGCGGTCGCCGCTGCACTCGGAATCGCGGTGCCCATAGGAGTTGGGGCGATGGTCGCTTCCGGTGTGGCAGTTGATTGAGGAGTTGCGGTCGGAAGGGGCGTCGCGTTCGTGGAAGCGCCGCTGCCGGTCTGAATGTTCGCGCCGCGCGAAGTGCTTACTCCAATGTTGATGCCCACGGACGGCTGCACGCCGTAGTAGCTGTAAACGCCGCTGATGTATTCAGGGCGGCTGTATTGCTCGGTGTGAGTGTAATCATACGCTGGCGCGCTATAGATGCGCTCGCGTTGAATTTGCGTGGTGTAAATGGTGGGATCGTTCGTCGAGGTGACTGCAGTCCATGGCATCGCCACGGTCTTGCGCGTTGTCTTTGTAGTGGGGGTCGTCTTTGATCCGGAGGAGGAAGCGACGTTCGCCGCGCCCGTTGTTTCAAGGATTGTGTAAGCCATGCAACCGGTGTCCCGGTCGAGGACGACGTCTTTAATGACGCCAATCTCGGAGCCGTCCGCACCGCGGATTTTGGAGCCGATAATTTTGCTGCTCTGGACGTAGCCGGACGTAGTCGTGGTCGACGTCGAAGTGGATTGCGTCTGCGCTTGAGACGGAGCGATGGCCAGACCCGCGAAGGCCAGAGTTGCTCCCATGAGGAATAGTTTTTTCATAGATGTGGTTCAACTGACGCGAGAGCGAGCGCTCTTATTCAGCAAAGCTTCCGTCGATTGCACATCGAAACTCGAAGCGCGCACGCGCGTGCTTTGCGCTCTAAATTCAAAGGCGTTGAGAAAGGCCGTTGCGGAAGAGCGAGTTACAACGCCGGTGCGTCTCCGCTTAAGTGCACGTCCAACTCGTGCGCACGCGCTAGAGCTTTTTCGGCCTCGGCCTCGTTGCCGTGTTTTTTCTCCAACCCCGCCAGCAGCAGCCAGGAATCGGCGCGATACCATTGGCTCGTTAGGCAGTGCCGTAGTTCGGCAATGGCGGCGTCGAGAGTGGCGGTTTCCGCCAGCACCTTGATGTAGCGCTTTTCAATCGCCCAATTGGGAGCCCCTGTTCGCGCAGCGAGGTGAAAGCGGGTTGGATTTACCTTCCCGGTTTCCTTGCTCTCCAGAATCGCAGCCATTTCGTGCGCCTGCGCTTCCACCAGCGGCATCTCCTTGGCGCGTTTCAGGAGATCGCGGGCGGTGGCGGAGTCGTTTTGCTTTAACGCCACCGACGCCAGATTGATGACGGCGAGTGGTTGGTCGGGCTCGCGCTCTAGTGCGGCAGTCAGATGTTTCTTGGCCAAATCCAAATGCCCTTCGCTCAGCTCGAGGCCGCCGAGATTGATCAACATCCGCACAGAGTCGCTGCCCTCGGCGATGGTGCGCTCCAAAAACGTGCGCTGATCTTTCCAATCGAACGTCCGCAGGAAAGTGCGACCGGCTAAAAACAGGATCCAACCTGTCGCGGCTGAGAGAACGAGACGGCGTCGCCAGACTTGGGGAGAATTGGCGAACCGCACCGCGACTAACCCAAGTGCGAGAAAGAGAAAAGCACTCGGCAGATAGAGCCAATGCTCGGCGACCGTGGCGTTGAGCGGAATGATCCCGCTTACCGGCAGATAGCAGACAAGCGCCACGATCAAACACGCGAAGACGGCCGGATCGCGTTTGCGTTCTCGATAAATCCAGAAGGCGAGCGCGGCCAGAATGATGAGGCCCGCGAGCGTCTGCAATTCTTTCCGCGCAGCGATCGTCATCCCGTTATTCCCGAACCCGTGTGATTGCGTTTCGACATCACGATCCATTCGCAGGTGGATAGGTAGGACCAGCAGTTCGCTATACTCCGCGAGAGCGCGGGCGATGAGAATCGGCCGGGCGAGCAATGGCGCGGGTGGTTTGAGCCTTGGCGCTGGGAAATGTTCGGCCGACAACCGAAGTGAGAAATAAGAGACGAAGACAAAAAGCGCGATCACGCTGAACCGCATCGTCGCCTTCCAGTTTCTGAGCAGTGAGAGAAGCACGAGGCCGACCGCGAGGAAAATCAGCCCAGCTTCCTTGCTCAGTCCGCTGAGCAGAAGGGCCGCGCCTGCGCCAACTTGGAGAGCCCAAACTGCGAATCCGTTCGTCCGTAAGCTTCGCAAAGCGAGATAGAGACCGAGAAACCCAAAAGCCGCCGCGAGTGGATCCGCGCGTCCGGAAATGTATGCGACCGCGCTGGTCTGGAGCGGATGCAACGCCCAAGCGAGCGCGCCGACGAAGGGAACCCAGGGTCGAAAGCGCGCCGTGCCCTTGAAAAACGAAAGCAATTCAAGCGCGAAAAAATAGAGCGCGATCGCCGCAGCGATATGACACGCGATGCTGGTGAAGTGGTAGCCGCTGGGGCGAAAGTGAAAGGCCGCATAATCAAAGGTGTAGCTGAACCGTTGCAGCGGACGGTAGAAGTCAGACGCGGTCGCATCGGTGAAAAGAAAATGTTGGAATCCCTCGGGAATGAGACGCCAGCTTCGGATCAACGGATCACGCGAAACCAGTGCGGTATCGTCCCAGACGAAGCCATCCCGCAGAGCGGGCGCGTAGGCGACGAAGATCGCGACCGCGAGCAAGAACAAGAGAAAAATTTTTTTCACGCCGGGAAATGCAGTGGACAGAATGATTAAGATGCGCGTCTAGGTTTGGGAATGTTTATCGCAGCTGCCCGCTCGTTCGCGTTTCTTCTCATCCTTCTGCTGGCCAGCACTGTGCGTGCCGCCGGGGTGCCCGAGGATTGCACGCAATTGCTCTTGGCGACGGCGCCCAACTGGAATTCGACGCAGGCGAAGATGCAGATGTATGAACGCAGTCGCGGGGGCCCGTGGGTGGCGCGCGGGGATTCGATTCCGGTTTTGCTGGGTAAAGCGGGGATGGCGTGGGGCACCGGATTGGCCGGCCAAAACGAAAAAGGGCTACACAAGAAGGAGCGCGACAAGCGTGCGCCGGCCGGCGTTTTCCGGCTCGGAAAAGTTTACACCTATGACGCGCAGCTTCCCGCGGGTGCGGAATACCCATTCCGTCAGGTCACAAAAGCGGACGCCTGGGTCGATGACCCCACGCTGCCGAATTACAACCGCTTCATCACCATTCCCGATCCTAATAATCCGCCAGCGTGGTTCGATAAGCAGGAAATGCGGCACAACGATTTTGCCTATCGCTGGCTAATCGATATCCGACACAACTCCGATCCGCCCGTGCCCGGAGATGGCAGCGCGATCT
>JBDUAH010000268.1:0-3803 GCA_040004745.1 Chthoniobacterales bacterium
GCGAACGACCATATTCCTACGGGCTGCAGGCCTGCAACGACACCGCGCGAATCCTCGTCGCGGGCTGGCTTGCACGACTTAGGGAAGCTGCGCCGGTCGCCTAACTTAGCGTGCTTGACTAATCGCCACCGTTCGGTTGGCGCGCGAATCGCCGCCGAGATCGCACGCAAACGCTGGGATCAAGGCGCCGGGAATAATACCGAATGACCCGTCTCATAGTTCGATTGCATCAATTGCTGGCGTTGAACCATTGTCGTGAAACCCTAGAGATATCCCTCCATGAAGAACTCCACTCCAAACTCATGGCCGCGCCGCCCTCTGCTGAAAGTGACCGCGTGGGGACTGCTCGCCGGACTCTTCGCGGGTCTTGCCATGCTCTCGTCGATGGCGCTTTTGCGCCTCTTCCTCGGCTGGCCCACGCCGACGGAACTGATCTTCGATAGATTGTTTCCGCTGCTGACGGTTGAGTTTTTCATCAGTTCGTTGGTGAAGGCAGGCGGCTACACCCCGCTGAAACTCCAGGGCATTTTCGGCGCGCTTGCGGGGCAGCTCGTGGTCGCTGGAATCGGTGGTGTTCTTTACGCGCTTTATTTGCGTTGGCGGGACGGTAAAGAAGCGGCCACCGATCGCGGCCTGCTCGATCCGCGCGGATGGGCGCTTGTGCTTCCCGGCGTGCTCGCTGCGACGCTCCTCTTTGTCGCTTTGCTCTGGCCGACGTTACTCACGAATTATCGCGGCTTCCCGCCTCCGACGGCGCGCCTCATCTGCGCGCTTGAAATGCTGATCACCTTTTCGATTTGCGGAGTCGGGATCATGTTTTTCTACGGCCTACTCAATCGCCGGCCGCGGGAGCTTGTCGCGGGTGATCGCCAATCGCAGCGGGCGGCCAGCTCGGCCGGTCGCCGCCGTTTCCTCGCCTTGGGCATTGGCGCGGCGGTCGCGGTCGCGCTCGGCGGCACCCTGCGCCGGCTTTGCCGCATCGGCACCTTCAGCTACGACGGTACGCAGTATGGCGGTCCGCAGGTGATTAAGATCACGCCTAACGATAAGTTCTACCAGGTCTCGAAGAACCTGGTGGACCCGGAGGTCGTGCGCGACGACTGGCGACTGGACATCATCGGGCAGGTGGAGAATCCGCGGGTCTGGTCCTTCGCGGATATTGCCGCGCTGCCCGCAGTCGAGCAGGAAACGACGCTGCTCTGCATCTCCTATGGCATTGGCAGCGGCCTGTGTTCCAACGCGATCTGGAAAGGCGTCTCGTTATCCACCCTCTTCGCCGAAGTGAAACCGAAAGCGGATGTGACGACCGTTCTTTTTCATGCCGCGGATGGTTACTACGAGACCTTCGATTTTAAGAAAGCGATGGAGCCGACTACCCTCGTCGCCTACGAGATGAATGGCGAGCCCTTGCCGCAGCGGCACGGTTTCCCGCTGCGCATGATCGTGCCCGGTCGCTACGGCGAGAAGCAGCCGAAATGGCTCACCCGGATCGAGCTTCTCAATGACGCGGATGGCCGGCTGCATCGGAGCCATGGCTGCGGCTTTTATAAAGAGCAAGGCTGGGGACGCGAAGGCGATGTGGTGCCGACACACAGCCGTTTCGATGCACCGCAAGTCGCCGGGGACCATTTCGAGGCGCCCATGAAAGTCGGTCAGCCGGTCGAACTGCGCGGCATGGCGATCGGGGGCGATCGCGGCATCTCGAAGGTGGAGGTGAGCGCGGACGACGGCGGGACCTGGCAGAATGCGATCATCAACCAACCCGGCACGAAGATTTCCTGGTCGCTCTGGACCTTCATGTGGACTCCCCCTTGGGAGGGAGAGCATGCGTTCCTGGTCCGCGCCACGGATGGGAACGGGACCTTGCAGATCAGCGAGTATCGCGACCAGGTACCCGACGGCGCGACTGGGCTCCACCGCGTCCTCGCGCAAGTGGAACAGGCGTGATGCCGATCTCGCGGCGCGCGTGGCCGGCGCTGCTCTGCGGTCTCGCGGCAGGAGTTTGCCGGACCGGAGCTCGGTAGGATCGAGCATTCGCGCTTTGCGAAGCCGACGCGCGTGTTTCTCCAGGGAATGAAACGTGCCCGAGGACCGCATCTCCATGGCCACGGCGCGGTCCAAATGTCCTCGCGGCATCCGAAGCAGATCGCGAGGCGTAAACGATAGCAGACGGAACGCTATGTTTACCAAGATCGATTATCCCTTTCTCCTCGCCACCTTCGCCAGCTTTGTCGCCAGTGTGGCGCTCTGGTTCCTGGTGAACCGGGATTACGGTCTCTTCGTTGGCATCTGGGTGCCGAGTATTCTCGCGCTCTGGGTGGGCGTACGCGTGGTGCTGCTGGCCGCGGAGATAAAACGACTCCGGGGGAAGTAATGGACTACGCCATCGTCATCTTCATCCTGGGCCTCATCGTCACTTTCATCGTGATCGTCGGCCTGGCTCGGGCGGCGGAATTTGCCAAGGCCGAATCGGCCACCCGGCTGGAGATCGATCCCGTGCCGAAAGACTGGGATCTGACTCCGCCGTTGGAGAATCAGGCAGGCCGGGACCGGAGTTAGAAGGGGACGGCCCTTGTCGGGAGTGGTCCGAAATTCGGATAAATGTGGGAAAAAAGGGCGCTTCCTCCCACCGATTCGCATCCCGAACCTGGCGAAAGTGACGCTCTTTTCGACGATTCGTGTGTCAGACTCCGCGGAGGAAAGCTTCGGTCGCGATGCATTTTGGAGAGCCATGCCGACTTTAGACGAGCGACATTCTGAAGCTGAACTCGATTCTCTACTCTGGGTAGCGCGCGCTTCCAGCGTGCTATTTTCGGCATTCTGCCGAAACTGACTTTCTGCCGTGACTGAAATAGTGACATCGAAGAACGGGGTGCGAATCCGTCTCACAGACGAGCGCTGGGTTCACATCACCGAAGAGCACGCGGAACTTGCCGGTTACCGCATTGATGTAATCGATACCGTTGCAGACCCCGAGCGAATTGTCGCCGGGACGGAAGGCGAACTGCTTGCCATACGGTCACAGCGAGATGGTAAGATCCTTGTCGTGGTGTACCGTGAGCTCACACACGACGGCTTTGTCATCACAGCATTCATCACTCGACGCGCGGCATCATTGAACCGGAGAACACAGATATGGCCATAACTGAGATCAACGAATTTCTTAAGATCATGCCGGCCGTCCGAAATTCGCCCGGAAACTACCTTTGGTCTTCCTACGACGCGGAAGCGGACGTCCTTTACATCAATTTCAAGAAGCCAAGTCATGCCACCGATAGCGAAATCACCGACAACGATATCGTCGTCCGATATGAGAACGGGGACGTAGTCGGCCTCACTGTCCTCCACGCCAGCAAACGTTGATTTCTTGAACGACTGTGAAAGACAAAAGGCAACGCCCGCACCCAGAAGACCGAAGATGAATTCCTCGCCGGAGCGCGACGCGCCTTCTAACGCGTCGCGCGCCGCCTGCGCCTTGAAAACGGGCGGCTCGGCTTGCCGCTGATCACGGTAGAGAAGGACGCGTGCGTCTGATTCGTGTGAACAGAACGAAGCGATCCTATCAAAATTTGCACACTGACCCCATCCCCATTCGCGGCTGGAGATCGATCCCGTGCCGAAAGACTGGGACCTGACTCCGCCGTTGGAGAATCAGGCAGACCGGGACCGGAGTTAGAAGGGGACGGGATTTGTCGGGAGTGGTCCGAAATTCGGAGCAACTCGCGATAAAAGTGGGGAAAAAGGGCGCTTCTTCCTCCCGATTCGCATTTGGGATCCGGCGAAAGTGACGCTCTTTTTGCCAA
>JBDUAH010000269.1:0-3766 GCA_040004745.1 Chthoniobacterales bacterium
ACTGCACCGTCTCGCCCGGCAAACAATTCCCCAGCGTCACGCTGCCTTCCTCGATCTTTAATTTCTCCGCGCGCGTCATCGGAATGCGCAGCCCCATTGAGATGTCGTTCGTGATGTGATCGCCGCCCACACCGATCGCGCCGGTCTGTTTCACCACGCCATCCGAGTAGAGAATGTAATCCGTCGTCCCGCCGCCGATATCGATCACGAGAGCGCCGAGACTTTTCTGTTGCGGCGTCAGCACCACCTGCGCCGCCGCCAGCGCACTGAAGACCACGTCTTCCACCTCCAACGGCAGCTCTTTCACACAGCGGATGGTGTTTTGAATCCGCGTCCGCACGCCGTGAATGATGTGAAAATCCGCCTCCAGCTTTTCCCCCAGCATGCCCACCGGATTCAAGACGCCGTCCTGCCCGTCCACGTGATAATGCTGAATGATGGAATGCAGGAACGCGTTCGGCGCCGGAATGCTGACCTCACGTGCGCTGATTTTTACATCCTCGATATCCTGCTCATCGATCTCATCGCGATCCTCCGGCAAGACGACCGCGCCACGATTGTTAAAGCTCTGAATATGCGACCCAGCCACGGCCACGTAAGCGCTCTCAATCATGATGTCGCTCTTCGTTTCTGCGTCCACCACGGCTTCGTGCACGCACTTCATCGCCGTCTCAAAATCGACGATCTCGCCTTTGCGGACGCCGCGCGAGGGCGCCTGCCCTACTCCTAGGATTTTGATCGTCCCGTCCGGTCGGCTTTCGCCCACCACGACGCAGATTTTTGACGTCCCGATTTCCAGTCCCACCATCAAGTCGCTTGCCATCTCCTTAATTTCTCCTCCGATGTTCGACCGGCTCAGCTCGACGAATTTTCGCCTCGGCCCCGGTCTTTTTTGATTTCTTCACTGCTGCCGCAGATTCTTTTTTCGGCTGCGGATTGACCGGCTCCGCCCGCAAAATTTTCGGCTCTTCGCCCTCTGGATCGATCGTGTCGTTGATCACCTGCGAAGCCGGCTTTGCGAAGGTCACGGGAATGTTGCGTTGCACCAGCAGATTCACCGTTTCCAGCTCCATCCGCGAGTCGTCTGTGAACACCAGGAACTGCTCGAGCCGCTGCAGTTGCTTATCCAGATCATCGATCCCAAAGGTGACCCGCGTCCGATTCTTATCCGTCACGATCAAGCAATAGCCTTTCGAAACATCGATTTCGCGCAGTTGGAAACGCGTCTGCATAAAACTGCGCGTGCTCAACCGTAGCAATTCAAGGGCGGCTTTCACTTCCAGCGTTTCCACCGCTTTGCCGGGTTCGAGTTTTTCCTTTGTCGCACCCGCGATTACCGGCAGCCCCAAATATTCGGGAAGTAATTTCTTCTCCCGCATCATGACGCCGCGGGCATCCACCAGAAAGCCGTCGTCATCCGAGAAGAGATTCGACACACCCTCAGCGGCAGTGATCCATGCGACCGGTTTGCGCTCTACAATCTGCACATCGATCTCCGCTGGCATCTTGCGCGTCACCTGCACTTCATCCACTTGCGGCAATTTCTGCAGACGCTCCTGCACCCGCGCCAGATTCACGCTGAAAATGTTTTCGCCCTCGCGCAGCTCCGCCGCCGTCAGGATCTGCTGGCGCTGCAAATTCCCGTCCGTCTGCACTTCGATTTTGCTCAAACGATAATCTGGGTTCTCGAAAAAGAGCTGCTTTGCCCCGTAGCGAATGCCGTAAAAAACCGCCGCACCCGCCAGCAGACACAGAACAATCTTCGACCCGACGACGTAAATGCGGCGATTGCGATGCTGCACCGCTTTGTGCGAACGCACCCGCACATCCAGCAGATGTTGCTGTTTCCTTTGGCGCGTATTCGAAACGCGCTTGTTGCGAACCACCGGACGCGGTTGGGCTACGCGCTTCATTCCGGCCTCCTCGCCGCGAGCGAAAGCTCGATGATACGCACGCACAATTGCGGATAGCTAATCCCCGCCACGCCCGCCGCCTCAGGCAGCAAGCTGGTCGGAGTCATCCCAGGGATGGTGTTAATCTCCAGCACTGTCGGCTCGCCTTCCGGCGGCAACATCACATCCACTCGCGAGTAAACGCGCAGACCAAGCGCGCGATGTGCGCGCAATGCGAGCGCCCGAATCGACTTCGTCTGTTCCTCGGAAAGCTCCGCCGGGCAAACGTGACGCGCGCCGCCACCGCTGCTACTCGCGCCGCCTGGATTCAAGAACGGATACTTCTCCGAGAAATCGTAGAACCCGTCCTTCGCGATGATCTCGATAATCGGCAAAGCCTGATCGCCCAAGACACCGACAGTCAGTTCCCGCGCCGGAATAAATTTCTCGACCAACAACCGCTCGTCATACTTCACAGCCTCCAGCAACGCAGTCGCAAGAGCCGCCTCATCTTTCACAATGTAAACGCCCACCGTGGATCCTTGGCGCGGCGCTTTGATCACCAGCGGTAACGAGAACGACGGCTTCCCGCCCGCGTGAATGATTTCCCAAGCAGGCGTCGACACCTTCTCCGCATCGAACTTTTCTTTCGAGAGAATTTTATCGAACGCGGTCAGGCTGCCTTCCACGTTCTCGCCGGTGTAAGGAATGCCGCGATCTTCCAAAATCTGCTGCACCTGTCCGTCTTCCCCGAAAGTTCCGTGGATGGCGACGAAGGCGAGGTCAGCGTCGCTCGGAACGACAAAATCGGCCCCGCGCACATCCACTTCCGTGACCTGCACGCCTAACGAACGGAGCGCCTCGCTCACACCGCGTCCGGTTGCGAGCGACACCTCGCGCTCAGAGCCCGGTCCGCCCATCAACACCGCGACATGTTTGGGTAATTCTTTTTCGTTCACGCTGGTTCTCCCACGATTTGCACTTCGGTCTCCAATTCGATCCCGCGCTGCTCGCGCGCGGCGGTCTTGATCCGCTCGATCAACTCCAACATCTCGACGGCCGTCGCGCCGCCATCATTCACAATAAAATTTCCGTGCACCTCGGAGACGCGCGCGCTTCCGACGCTGCTGTTCTTCAAGCCAAGCTCATCGACTAATTTCCCAGCCGGACATGTGCCCGGGTTTTTGAAAATGCAGCCAGCACTCGAAGCCGCGGGTTGGCTCTTCCGGCGCTTCTCTTGCGACTCCTGAAGCCGCCGCAAAATGTCATCGCTCGCCGCCGGCTTCCCATGGAAAATAGCCGACACCGCATAGTTCTTCGTCAACGAGGGAACGTAACGATAGTTCACTTCCAACTCCGCCGGCGTCTTCACGTGCGCCACTCCTTCTTCGTCGAGATAACGAACGCTCACCACGTTATCGAACGTTTCCGTTCCCATCGCGCCCGCATTCATCCGCAAAGCGCCACCCACTTCGCCGGGGATCCCTTCCATCCATTCCATGCCGCCGATCCCGGCGCTCTTCGATGCGTAGGCGACCTGTTTCAGCTTTGCGCCGACACCCGCCGTGATTTCCTCCCCGTTCACTTCCACGCGCTCGAATTCTCCTCCGCTCGGATGCACCACCACGCCGCGAATTCCCCCGTCCTGCACGAGTAAATTCGAACCGCGGCCGATGACAAAGAGCGGAAGATTTTCCTGCCGGCACATGCGGATCAATTCCGCGAACGCCGCTTCCGTCCGCGGCTCGACCCAAAATTGCGCCGGTCCACCTACACGTAGCGTGGTGTGTTTCGCCAGCGGCTCGTACAGACGCACGTCCCCTTCGGCGCCAATGATCTCTTTAATCTTCTCCGCGATCACGAGATCGGCCGCG
>JBDUAH010000041.1:0-12718 GCA_040004745.1 Chthoniobacterales bacterium
AGCGGTCGGCTGTTAACCGATTGGTCGTAGGTTCGAGTCCTACCTCAGGAGCCAAATTTAAGTCCCTCACCACGAGGCACTTCTCCTGCCGGCAGGGCCATTTTGGAGCCAAATGCCCGCAGAATAGCCAGCAAATCCGTGTGCGCGAAACAATTCGTGCATGCTCTGCCGCCACTCTGCCACTACTCCCTAACGGCAAAATCTCAGCGCGTGCATCCTCTCAACATGGAGAAAAACGTGCAGCAAAAATACCGACTCTATCGCCGCCGGAATGGGAATTTCTACTGGCAGGAAAACGATTCACGGAAGCAGGGCAGCCTCCGCACGAACGATCGACGAGACGCCGAGCGCGTTCTCCACGCGATGAACGAGGCCGAACGGCAGCCGACAATGAACCTGAGTTTGGCCCGGGCGTATTTGGCCGCGCATGATCCACAGATGGTTTCGCGGACGTGGCAAGTGGTCATGGACGAGATGGCCACCCACGGCATTCCGACCACCCAGGATCGATGCACTCGCGCGTTTCGAAGCAAAGCGTACGATTCCCTCCGGAAGAAACCTCTCGTCCAAACCACCGGCTCCGATTTGCTGGCGGTTTTGCATTCGAACGGAAACTGCGTTGCCCACTATTTGCGACGCCTTCACAATCTGGCCGTTGATCTCGGGTGGCTCGCGTGGCCCATCCTCGCCAAGCGAGCATGGCCGAAAATCCGAAGCCAACAAAAGCGGGCGATCACCGCAGAAGAACACAGAGCGGTTATCGCCAGCGAACAGAACGAGGAACGCCGCGCATACTACGAGCGGCTCTACGAAACAGGAGCTGCTCAAACGGACGGCGCCAATCTAACGGTCGAGGATGTGGACTGGACGAACGGAGTCCTCGTTTATCGACGCCAGAAATTGGGGCCTTTCAGCGAACCAGCGCGACTGACCATCGGAACGAAGTTGCGAGCGATTCTCCTTTCTCGTCCACGCTCGGGTTATTTGTTCCCAAGCATCCAACAGACTTCCAACAAAGAAAGGGCCGCGGAATTTCGTCGTCGCCGCCGTCTCGCTGGTATTCAAGGCGTCAGCCTGCACTCTTACCGACACTCTTGGGCACAACGCGCCAAGTCCTGCGGTTATCCTCAGCGCTTCGCGCAGGAAGCACTCGGACACGCAAGCCGGGCCGTTCACGAAGCCTATGCGCGCGCCGCTTTGGTCGTTTGCCCCTCCTTGGACGATTACGAAGCCGACGCGACCGCGAAGGTCGTTCACTTCGCGGCACGACGCGCCGCGTCGATCGGTTGAACAAACTCCAAACCTATTTCCGGAGGACGTCTCCGCCGGTTGCTCGCCACGACGGGCAGGTCAAGGCGGCGGTCGAACCGGGCGCTGCATCCCTCCATCCTATACGCCTTCTCCATTTCGTTAAGACAACCCCAAAGGCACCGGACCTGCTTCTGTGATTTACCTGCCCAGGCGAGGGCATTTCATCTCCATTCGAAAAGCAGCGCCCATTCATTGCAAACCTCGACTCAACTCCTTTTCTGTCGCACGTGCGGTAGCCGCCCCCGGAAAATGGCCCTCGGTCCAAGCAAACCGCCTCTCACCTGCCCATTGTGCAGGAAGCCGTGGACCGACGCTTTTAGAGTCACCGACCCAGAGTCGGCCACAGCATTGTCGATGCCCGCTACTCAGGTGGCCGCTACTCAGGTGGCCGCTACTCAGGTGGCCGCTACTCAGGTGGCCGCTCATCAGGTGGCCGCTCATCAGGTGGCCGCTCATCAGGTGGCCGCTCCCCAGGTGACTGTTCCTCAGGTGACTGTTCCTCAGGTGACTGTTCCCCAGGTGGCTGTTCCCCAGGTGGCTGTTCCTCAGGTGATTGTTCCTCAGGTGGCTGTTCCCCAGGTGGCTATTTCTGTGGATTCGGCGACGATCAAGCCTCGCTCGTCCCGGCTGGGGGAGAACCTCGCGTTTGCCGGTATTGTTAGCGCGATATTCTATGTGCCCATCGCTGCCCTATTTTCTCTTATCAACCCTAGTCTCGGATGGGCGGTTGCATGTGTGGGAGCGACCGCAGTTGCCGGCATCTTCCTAATGGTTTCTTGGCCCGCCCTTCCCGTAATGCTCATGTTATTCGGCGGTCTCTGCGCCATTGGTGGAATGATGCAACACGATGTATTGGCGCAAGTCTTAGTCGGGGCTGCCATGGCAGCAGTCGGGTTCATCTGGAATCAATTCCGCGAACAGCGGTGACGGCGGACTCCCATCGAAGGCGCTCACAGAATTGCTCGCGCCCGCAGCCCAACTATCGAGTTTGCATCACGTCTCTCTGATCCTTGCGAAAATTCTTGGCGCGCCAATGCTTCGCCAGAGTCTTGGTCGCGTCCGAAAGCCAGGAAGGACTTTCCGAACGCGCCACCACTTCGACAGACGCGAAATACTTCGGCGCGTTGGACGCCGGTTTCCCCAAAGGAATGAGCATCTTCGCCGCCACAAGTGGCGCAATGTCGTGCTCTTGAACTCCGAGGAGAACGGCCGTCTCAGACGTGTTCAACCTCGCAGGTAGTCGCCGGCAGTTCAGTAGCGCGATCGCCCCTTCCAATGAGGAAGTGGCTTTGGTTCGGAACATTTCAGAGCGCCTCCACAACATCGAACTCAGGTGCTGGACCGAACCACTCCGCAGACAATTGGCACACACCGGCAAAGCGGCGCGAGGCCCAACGCTCCTGGCGTTGGCGGTATGTTGGGTCGAAGCTTCCCAGATATTTTTCCCATGCGATAGGCAAGGCTTTGAAGAACGTCCGCTTAAATCGCTTCGGCTGCGTCGTGGCGGTGCCGGGTTCGAGAAGCTCATCCGGCGACGGGCTTCCCATCGCAGCGCGCAGCACGCGAACAAACGGCGAATCCACCACGATATCACAGACCCGGGTTCGCTCGATCGATCCGAAAGCTGCCCACAGTCGAACCCGCTTTAGGCACGGAGCCCGCAGCTTCGAGAGATACTTGCACAAATAGGCAATGCCCCCGGCAACGTCGGTCACTTTCTCAACGTGCGTTCGACCGAACCCGTAGCGAACCCCTATCTCGAGAATTGAACGGATTTTGAAACGCTTATTCGTCACCACATGAAAGTGCACGCCATGTTCGTCGTGCAGTTCCAGGACCCGCACGCCCCGGAATCCGAGTTTCCGCTTCAAGATTGTGAGAAACTCGTTCCAGAGGCTCATCGCCGTTTTCAAGGAATGCACGTCCCGATACGTGAACGTCCAGAAATAGAGTTTTCCGCCAGCCTCCATCTTCCGGATCGTGTACTCAAAAGCGGTCTTACTCTTCATGATTGGCTGTCTGAATTGTTCCTATTAAAACAAGGTAAGGCGGGGCGCAGTATGCGCGGCGCTGGCGCGCCGCGCATACCGCCCCCGCCAATCATTTTTGCGATGTTGAAAGAGTCCAGTCATGCAGCGAGGAGAGTTCGCGCTTCTTCCTGATCAACGAGCCGGATAGCGCCGGGAGCACACACAGCTTTTCTTTGCCCATCCTTGAGCTCCAGTCTACCAACCGAAATCGCGACGATGACACCACGCTTGAGCCCAAGCGTCTCGCCGAATGTTGCCAGGTCCACCGATTTATCGGGGTAGATCGAGAGCATGATTGGAGACCCGTCGCCCAACAGTTCCAAGTGAACTTTGAAAACTCCGAATTCGATCGGCGGAGCGTCCTTGTTAGATTTGTCGAATTTCCTGCCGATCTCCGCCTTGAAGCCCCGGACCTCTCCAACGAGAAGCGGGCCCAGTTTCAAATAATGATATAAACCGCTCACTCAGATTCCTTCCCCTCTCCCTCTATACCTGTTCTTCGCATCTGGAGTACGCCATGATGAAAGCGAATTTTCCGGATGCCTTCGCGTGCGAAATCGGCATGTCTTCCAGATGTTGGAGTGCCGCCTTCTTCAGTCTGTCGATTCTCCCCAACGACAATGGCTTGCCTTCCGCGACGACGGTTACGACATGCAGCATGCACGTCATGATGTCTGGCAGCTCTCGTTCGAACGTCTTCAGGTCGACGAAATCATTATCTAGCAGGTTTCCTTCGTCATCCCATAGAAGCACATGGACCAGCGATGGATCACGGCGCTTCTCCTTAATGTAGTCCTTCACCCGCTCGCCGTTTTGCTTCTGCAGGGCCTTCGTAGGAGGAATCATTACCGGCATTTTCTCGGCAATCGCTGCGATCTGGTCGAACATTTCACTCCCTTGAATTGCCCACTTGCGTTCATCATCCCAATCGAGTGCTCGCAGTTGATCCACGACCGACAAAGCATCTTCCCATTCGTGCCCCCGACCGGCTGCGCTGGTAGCGCCATTATGGTATTCAAGCCTCAGCGCCGGGCTCTCGTCACCCAGATATAACAGGTAATTGAAGTCATCTGGTATGACCTCATTCAGCTCCGCGCGGAGATCGTCGATCTCTTTCCGCGATCGAGCGGGAAGCCTTGCGCAATCGTCCGCGCCACCCTCCCGTTCGAGCATTAATCCATCGTTCGGCAGATGGCCCTTTGCCTCACGCAGGAGGCGATTATTTAATTCGATTATTTCTTTCAACGGTTTCCTTTCGTTTCTGACAACGTTTTATCGGCAAACGCGCCGCGCTTTGTGACTGCCTTGCGGCACTCTCCGAGATAGGCCGCGAGCGCTTTTTCCGCCGCGCGACCCTGCTTCGTTCCTTCCGTCGCCATCACGAACTGCGCGACGACGTTGGCGAGGATTCCTGAGCGGGTCAGATGCATGCAGAACGCCAAGCGATCGACGGACTCTTTCTCAGCCGCACTCAGCATGAAGCAAACGGTTCGATCGCGAGGGCCGTTAATGGCTGGGTTGTTGCGGCGACCGGTCCTCACTTCGCTGTCTGTGGGCGATGGACTTGAAGCTATAGGCATACACATATCTAAACATATATGTTTAAACGATCAACCGTTTTTTTTGAATTTCTCGGACGATAATTTGCGCCCTTCCAACCGATTGCCGTTCCGTCCAGGATTCGCTACAGTCTGCGGCAATGCCGGCCAAGCCCTCTGCGGTCATCGACACCCGCGTCATCTACTGCGGCGACAACCTCGACCAGCTCCGCAAGCTGCCGCCCGCCTGCATCGACTTGGTTTACATCGACCCGCCCTTCAACTCGAACCGCAGTTACGAAGTCTTCTGGGGTGAAACGAAAGAAAAACGCAGCTTCGAAGATCGCCACGAATCGACCAAGGCCTACATCGACTACATGCGCCCGCGGTGCGTCGAGTTGAATCGCGTGCTTAAGAAAACCGGCAGCTTGCTATCACTGTGACTGGCACGCCAGCCACTACGTCAAAGTCATGCTCGACCAGATTTTTGGCGAGAATCAGTTTGTAAACGAGATCATCTGGAAAAGACAGTCAGCGCACAGCGACGCGAAGCAGGGCTCGAAGCATTTGGGCCGGATCCACGACAGTATTTTCCTCTACGCCGGAGGCGACGACTACGCCTTCACCCATCTCTACCGGCCGTACGACCAAGATTACGTCGAGAAAACTTACAAGCACATCGAGCCTAAGACCGGTCGCCGATATTCCTTGGGCGACATAACGGCTCCTGGTGGTGCCGCCCCGTCAAAAGGGAATCCGCATTACGAATTCCTCGGAGTCGAACGCTGGTGGCGGTTCAGCAAAGAGCGGATGAAAGAACTCTACTATCAAGGCAGGATCGTCCAGACGAAATCAGGTGCCGTTCCGCGCGAGAAGCGATATCTCGATGAGGGCAAAGGAGTCCCCCTCGGAACCGTTTGGGACGACATTGGGCCGGTTCAAGGCGCGGGCGAATCGCTCGGATATCCAACACAGAAGCCGCTTAAATTGCTTCAACGAATTTCTCGAGATCAGCAGCTCAGAGAACGATATCGTCCTCGACGCGTTTTGCGGCTGCGGAACCGCGCTCGTCGCTGCACAACTCTCAAAGCGCCAATGGATCGGCCTCGATATTTCACCAACTGCCTGTCGCGTAATGGCGCATCGGCTAAAACGAGATTGCGGTCTCAAAGAAGACGAAGCGCTGCAGCAAATCGGCCGCGGATTCATCGTGCGCGATCTGCCGAAGACCGAAGAGGAACTGCGCAAGTATCCCCCATTCGAATTCGAGAACTGGGCCGTCGTCGCCCTTGGCGGCACGAAGAACGCCCGTCAAGTCGCTGACATGGGAATCGACGGCCGCATCTATCCCGTCTCCGCCTTGGACAATGTCCGCATTGCCGAACCCGACGAACTCGAATTGGAAGAGCGCTTCTACGCGCTCCAGGTAAAGCAAAAGGACAAAACGGGTCGCCCTGACATTGACGCTTTTGAGACCGCGATGCGCCGCGCCAAATGCGAGAAAGGCTTTTTTGTCAGCTTTGATTACAGCAGTGACGCCCTGCGAGAGATCGACCGCTTCTTCCGAGAAGAACATCGCATCATCGTTCCGCTAACCGTACGCGAAATTCTGAACGAGGAGATCGCCAGAAAGCTGGCCTGAAGCCGTAGGCTGCAACCCGCCTCTTTCACCGATGGTTGCACATCTCGACGCGAATATTTCTGAAATCACCGATCCCGACATCCTAAGCCTCCTCGATGAGATCGATCATATTACCGGTCTCGATCGTCGGCGGTTCGGATCGCTTACGGTGATGCTGTATCTTGGCCTATCTAGTCACCCTGACGGCGCGGGCACGCGACGCATTCCTCTTGCCAGTTCCCGAGCGATTCCCGGCCTTCTCCTGACGCAGACTGAACGCATCGAGTCGCATTCCGTAATGCAACTGTGCCAAGACCTCGCCGGACGCGCTCATGTACCCATTCAACTGTATGAAAATCGCAAGTTAATGACATTCCTCAACGCGGCCTTCAAGAATCTCGCCGATCGAGCCAAGCGGAAGCGGCGTCGCTAGTTCGCCACCGCTTGAGCCTCAAGAATAGCGCATTCGCGCCTGAGCGTGTCCTCACGGGCGTGGAGGTAGAGGAGAGCCGTCTCGAAAGAGTCAGCGGACATCGCCACCGGCAATGGCTTGTCTGCGTACCTCAATCCGCTCATGCAAGCGCGCAGTTCGTGGAGCTGTGTCATACATGCTCTGACGCGACTTTTCTCACTAAGCTTGGCCGCGAAGCGCTGCTGATCTTCCTTCGACAGAATCCCTTTCAGCCGATTTTCCGATTTGATTGATGCAACCATAAACGAATCTCCAATCTGACAGTGACGAGAATAGCAGACCACTCAACCTCATCAAGCAAAATCCGCAACATGTGGTGGCGCACCTAGGAAGCGATACTCTCAGTTGTGGCCGCGGAATCTTCGAAGGCTTCCAGATCGACGAAGAAAATCAGATCTTGGCGATGCCAGCAGAATTGCCAGCAAACCGCAATGAAAGAGCCTGCGCGAGCAGTCGCAGAGTTTGCTTGATTACCTGAGTGGACGCTGCTTAAATGCCTTGAAACAAGGGGAAAACACCGACGAGTCCTACCTCAGGAGCCAAATGCGTTCCCGTTCCGTCGGCGGCTACAAAATCGAATCCAGGCGCAACAATTCGCCTAACGACCACGCTTGGAAAGGACAACCCGCTGGTGTAAACGGCGGATCAGCGTCGGCGATCTCAGAGATGTGTCCGAGGCCCGCGTGATTGAGATGTTCCAGCAGCGGTTGAATAAAACGTTCGGCGGCTTCCACCTTTGCTTCGTCGGAATTCCCGCGCACCCGGAGCCAGGCCTCGACAAACGCGCCCATCAACCAAGGCCAGACCGTCCCTTGATGATAGCAGCCGTCGCGCTGGGCGACGCCGCCGCCGTAATGTCCGAAGTAACCCGGCTCGCCCGGCGCGAGCGACCGCAAACCCAGCGGCGTAAGCAGATGAGCTTCCACGGCGTCGACCACCCGACGCGCCTGTTCCGGCGGAAGCAGCACGAGCGGCAAGCCGCCAATCGCGAAGATTTGATTCGGACGGAAGGATGGATCGACGGCCCCCGCTTGATGATCGCAATCGATCACGTCGTAAAGACAGTCGCGGTCAGAATTCCAAAAGCGCTCTACGAAAGACCGCCGGCCTTTCTCGAGGATCGGTTGCCAGCGCGCGGAAAATTGTGCGCCGATCGCCAGCGCATTCAGCCAGAGCGCCTGAATCTCCACCGGCTTGCCGATGCGCGGGGTGATTTCGCGGCCATCCACCCGTGCATCCATCCAGGTGAGCTGGTAACCAGGTTCGCCAGCTCGCAGCAGGCCATCGTCGTCACCACAAATTCCGAAACGCGTACCGCCGTGGTAGCCGGTGAGGATCGCTTCTACGGCCCCGCATAATGTGACCGCATCCTCGCCACCGCCATTGGTCGCGCGCAGATAATCACCGACCGCAATCACATACCAAAGCGAGGCATCGACGGAGTTGAACTCCGGCGTATCGCCCTGGTCGGGAAATCGGTTCGGCAGCATGCCTTCCGAAACCACGCCGGCCCACTCCACGAGAATAGCACGCGCGTCCTCAATCCGGCCGGTGCCGACGCAAAGGCCGCGGATGGCAATGAAAGTGTCGCGGCCCCAATCGCCGAACCAGGGATAGCCGGCCATGATGGTCTTGCCATTCCCGCGGCGGGCGATGTAGGCGTCGGCCGCGCGGTGCAAGGGCGTCGGGAATTTTCGGCGGCGGCGCCACTCTGCCGTCTGCGCGTGAGCATATCGTTTTTCCGCCGACCCTTCACCATCTGGCGGCGCACTGCCCGCGGCGAACGCCAACACGGCCCGCCTACTCCCAAGCGAAAATTCGAAAACTCCGGGTGACGCGAGATCTTCGGTGGCATCGAGCCCGCGCGCCGCTTCTTCGCTGTAAAAAAAATTCCGATACCACTCCGGCTCGTGAACGTATCGGCCGTTCGCGGAAACGACGACCGCCGGAAGTCCATCGTACAACTGCCACGTCCAGTCGTGTTCGGTTTGCGCGGGCTCAAAGCGAAATGAGCCATTCTCGTGATGCGTGGAATGAAAATCGCGCCCCGAAAAGAAGGGCCGAATCCGCAGGGTGGCCTCCCCTTCCCCTTCGACGACCTTCCACGACAGAATCACGCGCGATTCGCCCGAGGGGACGAACAGTTCCTGCTCGACGACGAAATCATCGCCGATCCGAAAACGCCAGCGTGGCCACGGTTCGTATTCGAAAGACTCGATCCGGGTCGCGCCATCCGGATGCACGACATCCGGCGCGTAGCGTTGCGAGGAGAGCGCAAACGTCCCCTGCGGTGTCTCCACCGTGGCATCAAATCCATTCACCAACACGACGCGACCCGCGGGCGGCGTGGTCGCGGTCAAGAGCAACGCATGATAGCGGCGCGTCCGAATTCCCGATACGGTTCCGCTCGCGAATCCACCCAGGCCGTCCGTTTCGAGCCACTCTGCGTTTGGATCAATTCGATTCATGAAGCGAGCCTGACCCGGAACAGCAAGACGACGAGGAAGGAAATTGGAGCCGCAATCACGTTCTAGCCTCCGGTTTCGAAGCCGGGATAAAGCGTCATGCCGCCATCGACGAAGAGCGTGGTGCCGACGACATAGTCGGATTCATCGCTCGCCAACCAGACCGCGGCGCGGCCGATTTCCTCCGGCTCGCCGATGCGCTTGTAGGGAATCAATTTTAAAAGTGCGTTGTAATGCTCAGGCGTGTCCCAAGCCTCGGTATTGATCGGCGTGCGAATCGCGCCGGGCGCGATCGAGTTCACGCGGATGCGCAACGGCGCCACTTCCTGCGCGATGCTTTTCATCATCAACATGACGCCGCCTTTCGAGGCCGCGTAGTTCACATGCCCGGCCCACGGAATCACTTCGTGCACCGAGCTGATGCAAATGATCTTCCCCGCGGCGCAGGAAACCTCCGGTTTCACGCCACGCCGCTTAAATTCCCGGATCGCTTCGCGCGCGCAGAGAAACTGGCCGGTTAGATTCACGTCGATGACTTTCTGCCACTGGGCGAGCGTCATGTCGGAAATGGGCGCGTCTTGCTGGAGGCCGGCGTTATTGATCAGAATATCAACCGTGCCGAACTCACCGCGCACGGCCTCGAACATGGCGGCGACCTCGGCTTCCTTTGAGACATCGGCGCGGAACGACATCGCGGTGTGGCCATGGCCGCACAATTCGTCCACCATCGCCTTCGCTTTGTCTTCGCCGGCGACGAAATTGATGCAGACATCCGCACCCGCGTGTCCAAGGGCGAGCGCAATGGAGCGACCAATCCCCGAGCTGGCGCCGGTGACGATGGCCTTCTGGCCCTTCAACAGTTTGCGGTTCTCGATCTTGGACAGCACGGGTTTGGGCAGGTCCGGAAAGGCGGGGTTGGTAGTGGCCATGGTCGGAAGTGTAGGGGTTTCGAGTTGCGGAGGGAATAACAGTTTTGGGTTGCCGGATTCGTCGCCGACAAAATCGAACCCTTATATCATCTTCCGGGAAGAATGGGGGCCACGATTCGTCACCCGCGCAATACCATGAAGAATCCGCCGCCCGGGCGGCCGCGTAATTGTAGCCGGGGGCCGCAGACGGCGGTCGGTGGAGCGCGTGGACACCCCTAAAGCCGCCGGGGTCGACGCCCCCGGCGACAATGCCCTCATGAAATATCTTCTTCTCATTTCGCTCTTCGCCTCGCGCTCGCGGCTTGCTCACGGCCGGCTGGGAGCCGGGCCGACGTCGTCGCCATACGCGCGAAGCTCGACGCGATTCCGCTCGACCACCAAGTGCGTCTCGCGAACGAAGAATGGGAAGCCATCCTGTCGCCGTTACAGTTCTACGTCATGCGGCGCGCGGGAACCGAGCGGCCGTCGAACAACGGCAACGCGCTCGAACATCCCCGCGGCACTTATGTTTGCGCGGCTTGCGCCAATCCGCTTTTCCGCGCCGGAAACAAGTTCGACTCAGGCACGGGCTGGCCCAGTTTTTGGCAACCTGTGAAGCCGGACGCCATCCATACAAACAGCGGCATTTCAGCGATCTTCGGAAGAGAAATTTTGTGTGCCCGGTGCAGTTCGCACCTTGGTCATGTCTTCAACGATGGCCCGCCGCCCACTGGCCTGCGCTACTGCACAAATGCAGTCGCGCTGAGTTATCAGGTCGCGCCTTAATCGTCCGCGCTGGCGAGAAAAGCGTTAACAGATACGGGGCAATTGTTCGCCCGACATCATGTCCACCACACGGCGCCCGCCCACACGGGTGTTCATCGTCACAAATCCCGGGTGATCCGCCACGACTTCACCGATGATCGCCGACTGGGCCCCAAGCGAATGCCCACGCATCGCATGAAGGATTGCCTCCGCTTCCGCGGCCGGGATAATCGCCAAAAGTTTGCCTTCATTCGCTACGTAAAGCGGATCGAGCCCCAAGATTTCGCACGCGCCTTTCACTTCTTCGCTAATCGGGATGGCGCTTTCCTGGAGCAGCATTCCCACTTTGGCGCTCTGCGCGATCTCGGTCAGCGCGCTCGTTATTCCTCCGCGCGTCGGATCACGCAGGACGTGAATATCTTTTCCAGCCGCAAGAATCGTTTCGACCAAGCCATTCAACGGCGCGGTGTCGCTTGCGATTTCGCTTTCGAATTCCAGCCCCTCCCGCACGGACATGATGGCAATTCCGTGCACCGCCATGGCGCCGCTCAGGATAATCTTGTCGCCCACCCGAGCACGCGTGGGACCGATGTTGATCCCGTCCGGGATGACGCCAATTCCTGAGGTGTTGATGAAAATTTTGTCGGCCTTGCCACGATCCACCACCTTCGTGTCGCCCGTCACCAACTTCACGCCAGCCGCATCCGCCGCCTCGCGCATCGACTGCACCACGCGCCAAAACTCCTCCATCGGCAGCCCTTCTTCGAGAATGAAGCCGACCGAAAGATACAGCGGCTGCGCGCCGCACATGGCGAGATCGTTCACCGTCCCGTGGACCGCGAGTTTCCCGATGTCACCACCAGGAAAGAAGATCGGATTCACCACGTAGGAATCCGTGCTGAAAGCGACGCGTTGCTCGCCTAACGAGAAGATCGCGCCATCATGTAACGGATCGAGCAGCTCATTCTGGAACTGCGGCAGCACCATTTTATCCATTAATTGGTGGCTTAACTTCCCTCCGCTGCCGTGCGCGAGAACGATCTCGCTGTAGTTGGTAATCGGGATCGGGCACGACGCGCCGAGCAGGCCGGCCTCAGATGACATCTTCAGCTCCGGCAGCGATGTGAATCAGGTCCCACAGCACGTGCACGAGCGTGGCGTGAACCTCCTGAATGCGGTGAATGCTGAAAGACGGCACGATGAAAGAGTAGTCGGCTAATTCCGGAAAACGTCCGCCGTCTTTTCCCGACCACGCGATCGTTAGCATGTCGCGTTTCCGCGCCTCCTCGAGCGCATAAATGAGATTTGGCGATTTGCCGCTCGTGCTCACCGCCAGCGCCATGTCGCCTGCATTTCCGAGAAGACGTAATTGATCGACAAAAATGCGAGAGAAATCCGCATCGTTGCCGATAGCGGTCATCGTCGCGATATCCGTCATGAGCGAGATCGCCGGATAAGCCGCGCGTTTCTCAATGATGGGATGGGTGAACTCGACTGCAAAATGCATCGCGTCACACAAGCTTCCCCCGTTCCCCATCGTGAGCAGCTTGTTGCCGCGGGCGAAACGGGCTGCCATCTCGCGGCTCAAGGCCTCGATCTGGTCGGCGT
>JBDUAH010000042.1:0-12696 GCA_040004745.1 Chthoniobacterales bacterium
CGATCCGGTCGTTAGGCCGGCCTTCGATGAACTTGCGCGTGACCTCGCGGATCGCGTCCACCCGGGTCGCCTGATCGCCCCCGATGGTGAAATCCTTGATCAACATCGAGCCCGAAACGTCGAGCACGATCATGATATCGATCCCGCTGGCTTCCACTTGGGTGAGACTCTTGCCGAGCCGCGGCCGCGCCATCGCGACGGCGAAAATGGCGAGACTGAGGAAAAGGAGCGCGCGCAAAATCTTCCCAGCGCGAGCCGCGCTCGACTTGCCGAGTCCGCGAAAAACGGCAGTGGAAGAGAAGATCAGCGCCGCGGCAGGTCCGCGTTTCCCGAGGACGTACGCGAGCAGAGGCAGCGCGATTAGCAAAAGTAGCAGCCAAGGGTTGGCGAATGTGAGCGCCTCGTCGCGCTGCCACCAATCAGGCAGGTTCAAGCTGACCTCCCTTCACAAAGCGCGTCGCTTCTTCGAGGAGCAACTCGCTGTCGGCTGTCGTCGCGTCGTAGCGCGCGAACTTGATCAGATCGCAACGGTTCAAGAAATCGCCGAGCAGCGAGCGCTCGTCGTCCGAGAACGATGACGTTCGCGTGAGAGCCTCGAGGAATTCAACCGAGGTCTGTCGCGTCACGGGCAGATCGTATTGTTCAAGAACATAGCGGCGTAAAATATCCGACACGCGAATGCTGAATTGATAGGGATTGAGCCGGGCGATTTCGTCGCGGGCGCGGTCCAATAATTCCAGCGCGCGCGTGCGCGGAGAGATTTCAGGTTTCGGCCGACGTTTCCAACGTAGGAAAAGCCATACGCACAGGCCGATTAACGAGAGGCCCACAAACGCGCCCGCCCAAATGACCCACAGCGGCATTAGCGAATAATCCACCGGCGGCGAAATATCGTGCAGCTCTTGGGCGAGGAGAATAGGCAGACGCATGGCGGTTCATCGGACGGCGAGGCGCCGCTCGCGGTTCTTAAAAAAATTCCGCAGGCCGGGGAGATAATCGTGCCCGGTCTGCAGAGAAACAGTGTCGATGTGATTGCGGTTCAGGGTCCGCTTCAGCTCTGCGCCTCTTGCCTGCGCCAACTCCGCGAAGTGGCTCCGCATTCCGCGGTCGCCGGTGTTGATCTCGATTTGCTCGCCGGTTTCGGCGTCCTCCAGCGTGATGATGCCGACGTTAGGCAAAACTTGCTCACGCTCGTCAAGCACGTGGACGGCGATGAAATCGTGGCGTCGGCCAGTGACAGCCAACTCGCGCGAGAAGTCATTGGTTTGGAAATCGGAGACGAAGAAAACGACGGAGCGGCGCGTGACCACTTTGTTGAGATAACGCAAGGCCAGCGCGGCGTCCGTCCCGCGGCCTTGCGGTTCGAAGAACAGGATATCGCGGATCAGACGCAGCGCGTGGGAGCGGCCCTTCTTCGCCGGGATGTAAAGTTCGACCGCATCGGTGAAGAGGAGGAGCCCCACTTTGTCGTTATTCCGAATTGCACTGAAGGCGAGCAGCGCGGCTACTTCAGCGGCGAGCTCGCGTTTCGATTGCGCGTTGCTGCCGAAGTTTCCAGATGCGCTGACGTCCACGACCAAGAGGACCGTAAGTTCGCGTTCTTCCGTGAATTTTTTGATATACGCGGTGCCCGTGCGCGCGGTCACGTTCCAATCAATGGCGCGGATTTCATCGCCCGGCTGGTATTCGCGGACCTCATCGAAGTTCATCCCGCGTCCTTTAAAAACGCTGTGGTAATCACCCGCAAAAACGGTCTGCACGAGACCTTTGGTCTTGAGTTCGAGCGCGCGAATCTTTTTTAGGATTTCGGAGGTTTCCATTACGGCACTGGAAGCCCCGCAAAGATTCGGTCGATGATGGTCTCGCTCGAAATCGTCTCCGCTTCCGCCTCGTAGCTGACGATGATGCGATGGCGCAAGACGTCGTGGCCGATGCTCTTCACGTCCTGCGGGGTGACGTAGCCGCGGCCATTCAGGAAGGCGTGGGCACGCGCGGCGAGCGCGAGGTAAATGGTGGCGCGCGGGGAAGCGCCGTAGCGGATCAAACCTTCGAGCTGTAAATTGTAGGACGCGGGTTCGCGCGTGGCCCAGACGACGTCGACGATGTAATCCTTCACCCGATCGTCGATGTAGATGTGGTTCACCACGTCGCGCGCGGCGACGATTTGTTTCGGATCAACGACGGCGTCGACCGTGAGATTGGGCGCCGATGTGGCCATTAAATCCAAGATGCGGCGCTCTTCGGCCTTGAGCGGATAGCCGACATTTAACTTCAACATGAAGCGGTCGAGCTGCGCTTCCGGTAGTTGATAAGTGCCTTCCTGTTCCAGCGGATTCTGCGTCGCCAGGACCAGAAATGGATCGGGAAGCGGATACGTTTTGTCGCCGATCGTGACCTGCCGTTCCTGCATCGCTTCCAGGAGCGCGCTCTGCACTTTTGCCGGCGCGCGGTTGATTTCGTCGGCGAGAATCAGGTTGGAAAAGAGCGGGCCGAGCTTGGTCGTGAACTCACCGCTGCGCGGATTGTAGATGAGCGTGCCGATGAGATCGGCCGGCAGCAGATCGGGCGTGAACTGCAGACGCTGGAAGCCGGTTTGGATGGCAGACGCTATCGTCTTAACCGTCAACGTTTTCGCCAAGCCGGGCACGCCTTCGAGGAGGATGTGGCCATTCGCGAGCAGGCCGAGCAAGAGGCGATCAACCAGATATTTCTGGCCGATGACGACCTGGCCGACCTGTTCGCGCAAAGCAGGAATCCATTGCCCGAGTTGCTTTACTTCTTCTGTGATCTCCTGCGTCGATTTCATGAAAAACGTGAGACATACGGGCGCATGGAATGTTCGATTGTAAAGCAGGGGAGGCGATCTTTTCGCGCGCGAATCCCGAGTCCCATAGTGCGCGTTGCCGTTCTGTCTTCCCTTGCGAGACCTCGGTGGCTAGCTTTCAGGCGTGAAATTTGTCCATTTGGCGGCAGGGGCGGTCTTGCTCGCTGTCTTCGCGGGCGGTGTCACGATGGGACGCTACTTCGGTCCGTCCAGGGCGGGGCTTGGAAGTTCTGTGGCCGGGGTTGCGCCTGCCGAGCATGCATCGCCCGGCGGTCGCGCCATGGTTGCGACGCCGAATCCTCGCGTTCCACCGCGCGCGAACACGCCTGCCACGGCGAGCGTGGCCGAGACCGTGGAAGCTCTCCAAAACGCGCTTAAGCGGAGCCAAGAGCGCGCCGGAATTTCAAAATTGAGCAAGCTTTGCAACGGTATTGCGCCCAAAGATTTTCCGGCGGTGATCGCAGCGGTGCGAGGTTTCCCGAACCAGAGCAAGAAGGAAATGCTTCTGGAAACGCTTTTCGCCAGTTGGGCCGACGCCGATCCGCTGGCCGCCATCGCCAGCAGTCAGAGCAACGGTAGCAGTGAACAGCAATCGACTATGCTGCAGGCCGCGGTCAGATCCTGGACGATGAACGACCCGGGCGCCGCCAAGGCCTGGGCTCTCCAACTCCCGCCCGGAACGCAACGGAACAATGCGCTCCGTACCGTCATCGGAGCGATGGCCGAAACCAATCCGGAAGCTGCGCTTGGCCTGGCGCAGTCGCTGCCGAACAAGGACTCGGCGCGGGATACTTATTGGTCGCTTTTTTCCACCTGGGCGGACTCCGATCCTACGACCGCAGCCGAGCGGGCGCTGAGCTTGCCGCCCGGGCAGGACCGCGAAAACGCGATTCGCGTAGTCGCGTCTAGTTGGGCCAACCAGGATGTGACCTCCGCGCTTTTCTGGGCACGTAATCTTCCGCCGGGCCGCGAACGATCCGCCGCGCTGCGAAATGTATGGTCGAGCTGGGCCAGCAGCAGCCCCCAGCTCGCGGCCGAATCCGCCGCCGCCTTGCCAACCGGTGCCGAACGCAATGGTATTTTCTCCTCCATCGCCTCGGCCTGGGCAAGGACCGATCCCACGGCCTCACTGGCGTGGGCCAATGGTTTGCCCGCGGGCAAAAATCAGCAGGACGCTTTGCGAGCGATCACGGTCAGTTGGGCAGATCAGGAACCGAAAGCGGCGAGCGAATTCGTGGCCGCCCTCCCGCGCGGTGAAATGCAAAACGAGATCGCCCGTTCTCTGTCCTATCGCCTGGCAGAGTATGACGCGAACTTCGCGGCCGAGTGGGCGGTGAAATTACCCGAAGGCAGCCTCCGCGATGAATCGCTTTCCTCGGTCCTGCAGATGTGGAGCCGGGACGAACCGCGCGCGGCGCTCGAGTTCGCGCTGGCCCATCAGGCGCGCGACAACGTGCTTTCGAGTGTCGCGAACGCTTGGGCCGAGAGCGAACCACAAGCCGCGCTCGCCTGGGCGCGAGGCCTGGATGCGAGCGTGCGGGCCCAGCTTCTGCCTGGCATCTTGTCCGGGATGGCGGCGAACGATCCGCAGGCCGCCGCCCAGGCTGTGACGCAACTCTCCGGCGACGCCTATGCGAAAGCGGTCAGCGGGATCGCGACCCGCTGGGCCAAGAACGACCCGCAAGGAGCGGCCGCCTGGGCGGTTTCGTTTCCGGAAGGAAAGACACGCGAAGGCATTTTTCGCGGCCTGGTCAGTAATTGGACGGTGAACGATCCGAGAGCAGCGGCCGATTGGCTGAGCCACCTTGGGGACGGTCCCTCGCGGGATCAGGCGGTGAGTGCCTTCGCGGAGCAGGTAGGAAGGAACAATCCGCAATCCGCGCTGCAGTGGGCGGCCAGCATCGGCGACGAGGCCTTGCGCGGGCGGACCACGGAAACGTCCGCGCGACTTTGGTTACGGAACGATCCCCCCGCCGCCACGGCCTGGATCACCAATTCGACCTTGCCCGAAAATCTCAAGTCGCGCCTGCTCGCTCCGACGGTGCGCGCGCCCGGCAGGTGAGGAGCACGGGGAGACCGGGATACGGCTCGACGTTTCGGATGCGTCCTTCCAGATAGCGACCATAGCCGTCGCTGAGGAGCTTCGGTTGATTGACGAAAAGGATGAATTTCGGGGGATCGATCACGTTGCGTTCCTCATCGCCTTTGGATTGCGCAGCGTAGAAAAGCTTCAGGCGTTTAGTGCCGATGGTGGGTGGAGGATTTGCGTCGAACGCAGCGCGGAGCATGCGATTGAGCACGCCGGTCCCGATCCGGACGCCGGCTGCGCGACGGACCTCCGCGATTAAGTCGAAGAGTTGCACCACGTTTTCGCCGGTAGTCGCGGAGGCGATGAGCATCGGTGCGTAGTCGAGGAAGAACAGCTCCTCGCGCGCGGTTGTGACCAGCTCTTGCATCGCGGCTTTGTGGCCGCGCGATGGCTTCACAAGGTCCCATTTATTTAGAACGACGAGCGAAGGTTTCCGCGATTCCTGGATTAGGCCTGCGATGCGTTTGTCCTGCGAAGTCACACCACTCGTGACGTCGATCACCAGCACGCAGAGATCGGCGCGGCGGATGGTCCGCTCCGCGCGCATGACGCTGAAGACCTCCACGGACGTGGAATGCTTGCTCCGGGCGCGCATGCCGGCCGTGTCGATGAGGACGTATTCCTCGCCGTCGCGTTCATAGGCGATGTCGACGGCGTCGCGTGTAGTGCCGGGAATTTCGCTCACGATGGTGCGTTGATCGCACAGGATGGAATTGATGAGTGACGACTTGCCGGCGTTTGGACGTCCGATGATTGCGAGCGCAACCGGCGAGTTCTTAGCTTCGGATGTCTCACTTTCGGCCTCGCTCGCAGGCAGCAGATCATCGATCGTTTCAAGCAGCTCGGATATTCCGCGGCCGTGAGCCGCGCTGATTGGCACGAGTCGCTTAAAGTTTAAACGTGCGAAATCGGATTCGAGCGCTTCGTGATTGGGATGATCGATCTTATTAATCACGAGAACGACAGGCGTGCGCGATTTGCGCAACATAATGGCGAGTTCCTGATCGATGGGAGCCATGCCGTGCTGCGCATCGACGACGAAAAGGATGAGATCGCTCTCCCGCATGGCCGCGTCGGCGGCGGTGCGGACTTGCGTGGTGAGTTCCGTTTCGCCCGCGCCCCCGATGCCGCCCGTATCCCAGATCAGAAAGGGCCGCGTCCCTTTATTACAGGGAGCGGCGAGGCGATCGCGTGTGATGCCGGGTTCATCGTGCACGATCGCGATGGTGCGGCCGGCGAGGCGATTGAAGAGCGCAGATTTCCCTACGTTAGGTCGGCCGACAATCGCGACCTTCCCCGCGTAATTTTCTGCGCTCTGCTTTTTCATTAGGAGGGTAGGGGATGGGATCGACGCCGGATCAATTAGCCTTCGCGTTGGCGTGGCCCTCCACTTGGAGCTGGCGCATCCCATCGACAACATACATGACGCCGGAGAACGCGGTGAAAAGACCGGCTGCCGCCACCACATAAATGAGCGGCAAAAAGTGCAACTGCAGCATGACCCAGGCGATAGCCGTCATTTGCAAAAAGGTCGCCACTTTGCCCGTCCAACGTGGACGCACCACGACTTTTCCGTTCAGCAGGTGGAGCACGACGGACCCGACGAGGATGACCAGATCCCGCGCAATCACCAGCACCGGGAACCAGGCGGGAAACTTCCCATACTCGGGACTGATATGGCTCCAGTTGCTAATGCTGAGGGTAATGATGCCGCTCAGGAGCAGGCCTTTGTCTGCGATCGGGTCGAGGATGACGCCGAGCGTGCTGCGCTGGTGGTAACGTCGCGCGATGTAGCCGTCGAGGCCATCGCTCGCAGCCGCCACAAGGAAGATCAAGATCGCCGCCCAACGTTGCCATTCGAGCGGCTCGCCGCGTGCCATACTTTCGCCGTAATAGATGGCCATGGTCACGAAAGCCGGAATCAGGAGAATCCGAACTATGGTGATTTTGTTGGCGGTGGTCATGCGACGGGAAGGGCGAAAATCAGGTTGGCGCGCGCCTAGGTGCCTCGCAAATGATTTGGTCTGCGCGCGGACGTGAGTAAGATGATCCGCTCTCCGCCGCTGTGGCGAAATGGCAGACGCAACGGACTTAAAATCCGTTGGGCTTAACGGCCCGTGCCGGTTCGAGTCCGGCCAGCGGTAGAGACTTCGGTGTCTGGCGCGGAAGCGTGGTTGAAGCGGCCCTGCCTTTTTGAGACACTCGCCTCGATGGCTATTCCCTCGGCTCTCAACGTGGATGATTGTACCGGTCTTGTGGACGCCGCGGCGGACTCAAACGCGCCGCGGCTGGGGCTCCTCTTCGTTCATGGCATTGGCACGCAGCAAGAAGGCGTGACGCTGATGCAATCCGGCGGGCCGCTGCTCGAATGGTTGCGTGATTGGCTGGAGTTGAAAGGCGATCCGGAAATTCGTCAGGCGGTGCTCAAGCCTTCGGAGGTGAGCGGCGAAAGCCGGGCGCATGCGGAATTCTTGATCGAACCACTGGGCGAGTCGCCGCAACGCATCGTGCTGGCGGAGAGTTTGTGGGCCGCGCAATTCGACCCGCCGCCATTCCGCGAATTATGCGGCTGGCTGCTCGGGTATGGCGCGTGGGTGGCACTTCGCCATTTCTGCACGCAAACGCCCGACGCCATGCTCCGCTGGGTGCCCTTCTGGATACGTTCTCACCTCCTTAAACTCGACGCGGCCACGGCCAACCTCGGCGCCATTGTCGTCGCCTTCGTCGGACTCATCTTTGTGGTTCTTCCGCTGCAACTGTTTTTGGTGGCGCTTTACGTTCTCGCGCTTGTTCCGCTGCAGGCGGTGAAGGATTGGGTCGTTAGGCTCGGTGTCCGAATTTCAGAGATCATCGGGGATTCCTACGTTTTCGTGTCCAATCCACTTGCTCGCGCCGCCATCACACACAAGCTCCTGACGGATCTCGCCTGGCTGGAGGAACGCTGCGGAAATGAAATTCCGATCGTCATTCTGGCACATTCACAAGGAGCGGCGGTGGCGTTTGACGCACTCCGGGGACGGCGTTCGTCGCGTCCGGTACGACTCATCACCTACGGAGCGGGAATTCGCCGGCTTTTTGAAATCGAAAGCGAAATCCGAAGCGATTCCCTGATTCCGAAACTGATCCGCATGGTGTGGCCGATCGTTCTCCTGGCCGTGCTCGCGAGTGAAGCCGTCCGGCGCGACCTGCTCCATATCTTTTCGCTGCCGGTGGCGGAGATGGCAGGTGCTTACGATCCAGATGCGCATTTCGGAATTCTGTTCCTCCTCGGCATTTACCTTTTCTTTTTTGTCACGGCCGGCATGGTGGGCGGATTTGGGCGGGCCGCGGAGAGCAAAGTGGATGAGCGGCTCAAACCGGAGATGCTCAGATTTCTCGAAGGTGAGGTGAGGTGGCGCGACTTCGTGGCTTCGAACGACCCCGTGCCTGATGGGCGTCTGCTGCAAAGTGCCGCGTGCGTCTGGCTGGAGGACGAGGCTTGGCGCTCGTGCAATGGGCTGCCGGTCACCTTCGGAACCTCCCGGGTCAACAACCAGCGCAGCGCGATCGCGGATCACACGAGCTATTGGGGCGCGCCCGATGATTTTATCATGCGTGTGGGTGTGCAACTAAATGAGTGGGCCCAGCTTGGCTGGCTGCGGCTGGACGCGGTCGCGACGGACGAAGCGGTCGGAACCATTAGTCGCACGCGCGGCGTGCGTGTTGGATTAAGAAACGCTGCTCATTTCCTGCTCGCAGTGGGACGATCATCATGGCCTTTCAATTGATGCACGTGTGGCGGCCTGCGATGGCGCAGAGCGAGCAGATGCCGGTCGTGCGCGGAATTCTTTCCCCGTTGCGAGTTCTCTTTTTCCTGGACGAGCATGCGCTCCAGACGCTCCGAGTGCATGTGCTCGGAATCGGAGCGCATCTTCTCGTGGTGTGGCTTTATGTGCGGCTCGTCTCGGAACCGTTGTGGAATTGGTGGGATGCTCTTTTCACGCGGCGGCGGCTATCACGCGGTGGGTTGCACTTACGCGGTTGGGGGCGTCTTTTTGCGTGGCTCCTCGCTCTTGTCGTCCCGCTCGGCGGGATCGCGCAAGGCTTGCGAGCGGATTCCTATTGGCCGCTCTACCACATTGTTCGCGATCCATTCACGCAAAGCACGCGCTATCTTCTCACCAAGGACTACTCGTCGCCGGGCGGCCTCATTTCCCTGACGAGCGTCCTTCTCGCGTGCATTGTGGCGGCCTGCCTGCTCCAATCCTGGATGGCGAAGCGTTACAGCATTTGGGCCAGTTTATTGACTAAACCGCCGGCACCCTCGCCTAACGAATCATGAATAATCCCACTCCGACACCGCCTCTCTATCTTCCCGTTTTTCTTGGAACCGCCAGGCAGGGCCGCCAAAGCGAGCACGTCGCGAATTTTCTGCTTAGCGAAATGAGGAAGCGGCCGGAGATCGAGACGGAATTGATCGATGTGCGGCAGTTAAAAATGACGCTGGACGACGCTGGGCAGGATATGGCCGATCCGGAATTTGCGATGAAGATGGCGCGGGCGGATGGGTTGGCCATCGTCGTGCCGGAGTATAATCACGGCTACCCCGGCCTCTTGAAGCACGCGCTCGATATGTGTCTGGAGGAATACATTCACAAAGCGGTCGCGTTTTGCGGTGTCTCGGCCGGACCGTTCGGCGGCGCGCGGGTGATTGAGCAAATGGTCACGGTCGCGCGTGAGCTGGGTTTGGCCGTCACGTTTACTGATCTGAATTTCAGTAAAGTGAAGGATGCCTTCGACGGCGACGGAAAACTCAAAGATGAGAAATACGTCGGGCGCGCCGCCGAATTCCTGAACGAACTCGTTTGGATGTCGCGCGTCTTGCGGCACGGGCGCGATAACATCCCTCCTCTCTAGCGCGCGATGGAACTGCGCGAAGCTGATTTGGAGGAGACGTTCGCTCGCTCGGGCGGTCCCGGCGGGCAGAATGTGAACAAGGTCTCGACTGCGGTCACGCTGCGGCATCGGCCTTCAGGTCTCAACGTCACGGTCCAGGACTCGCGCTCGCAGGCGATGAATCGGAAGCTGGCGCGTAACCGCCTGCGCGAAGCGGTCGAGGCTTTGGAAAGCAAACGCAAGGCCGCGGAAAAGATGCGGCGCGAAAAAATTCGACGACAGAACTCGCCGAAACCCCGCTCCCTGAAACGTCGGATTCTGGAGGGAAAACGAAAGCGTTCCGTCCTGAAAAAACTTCGCGGGTCGGTGGCAGATTGAAAATCGCCCAATGACCTGATGGCAAAAACTTTGCGTCCGATACGGCTATCGAGTCGCGCTCCCCCGAATCCAACGTGTAACCAACTAAATCCTATTATGAAAAAACTCACCATCATCCTGCCTGCTCTTGCTTTCTGCGCGTTTCTGATCAGTTCCTGCAGCACGCCGGAAACCACCACCACAACGACAACTCGCCGTGAGGAAGCAGTCGTAACACAGCCATCCGCAGCCACGACGACCACTCGCTCGACCTCTTACTAATTAGGGGGGACAGTTCCGGGCCGAAAGCGGGCCGGCGGCAATTCAGCAAGGGACACGCTTTCGAGCGTGTCCCTTGCTTTTTAACCTTCCTCGGTCGGCGCTTCCGTCTCCTCTTCGGAGTCTTCCTGGCTAACGACGCGGGCGATGTCCTGCAGCTTCTCGGTCCCGCGGAGGTCCATTAGTTTAACGCCCTGCGCGTTGCGACCGGTCTCGCGAATTTCTTTCACGCGAGTGCGGACCATCTGGCCCTTGTTCGTGATCAGCATCAGTTCGTCGGTATCGGTCACGGTGAGCGCACCCACGACTTTTCCGGTCTTCTCGCCGGTCTTCATCGTAATAATGCCTTTGCCGCCGCGTTTTTGTTTGCGGTAATTTTCGAACGCGGTGCGTTTGCCGATGCCGTTTTCGCCGGCCACGAGCAACATCGATTGATCATCGACCAGCGCGATCCCGACGATGAGGTCGCCTTTTTCAGGGCGAATGCCCCAGACGCCGACGGTGTTGCGGCCCTGGTCGCGCAACTGCTCTTCATGGAAGCGCAGACTCATGCCCTGCTCGGTGATGAGGATGATTTCGTTATCGCCGTTGGTCAGCTTGGCGTCGATCAGGCAATCGTCTTCTTCGATGTTGATCGCAATGATGCCGCCCTTCCGGACATTGCTGTAATCGGACAGATTCGACTTCTTCACGATGCCGGTCCGGGTCACGAAAACGATGTGGAAATTTTCGTCCCAAGTCGTGTCGATGATGTTCGGAGCGATGCCCGTTTTTTGCGCCTGGACGCGGATGGTCGCGGCGATTTTCTCATCGCTGCGGAGTTCTAGCAGGTTGGCAATGGAGCGGCCTTTCGCCGCACGACCCATCTCGGGAATTTCATAAACCTTTTCCACGTAGGCGCGCCCGGACGAAGTGAAAAACATAAGGTAATCGTGCGTGGTGGCGGTGAAGAGATGCTCGACGAAATCCCCTTCGTCCTCTTCGCGCGCTCCTTCACGTGTCGTCATGCCGACAACGCCTTTGCCGCCGCGTCGTTGTGCGCGGAAAGCGCTCACCGCGGTGCGCTTGATGAAGCCGCCATGCGTGATGCTGATTATGCAACCTTCGTTCGCGATCAGGTCTTCCATGTTGATCTCGCCCTCGTCGGGGACCAACTGGGTGAGCCGCGGTCCGGCATATTTCGCCCGGATCTCGCGCAGCTCTTTTTTGACGATCTCGAAGACGCGTGACTCTTTCGCGAGAATGTCGCGAAGATCCTTGATCGTCTCGATTAACGCCGCGTATTCGTTCGAGATCTTGTCGCTCTCGAGACCGGTGAGTTGGTAAAGGCGGAGATCGAGAATCTGGTTCGCCTGATGTTCGCTAAACGCGTAGCGACCGTCGACCAGTCGCGCTTCGTCGCGAATGAGAATACCGATTTTCTCGACCTGCTTCCGCGTAAACTCAAAGGCGAGCAACTTTACGCGCGCTTCGTCGCGATTGGCCGAACCGCGGATGATGCGGATGAATTCGTCCAGATTCGCGAGCGCGATGAGATAACCTTCAAGCGTTTCCGCGCGATCTTCGGCCTTGCGTAACTCAAAACGGGTGCGGCGGAGAACGACCTCGCGGCGATGCTCGATGAACGCGGTATTCGCTTCCTTCAGCGAAAGCAGCTTGGGTCGGCCGTGATCGATCGCGAGCATCGAGGCGGAGAACGAGCTCTCCATCGCAGTGTGCTTGTAGAGATTGTTGATGACGACCTTCGGATTGCCGTCGCGTTTCAACTCGATCACCACGCGCGTGTTCTCATCCGACTCGTCCCGGATCGCGCTGATGTCGGTTAAAACTTTATCGTTCACGAGCGCCGCGATCTTCTCCACCAGCGTGGCGCGGTTTACATTGTAGGGGATTTCCGTGATCACGATCTGTTCGCGATTGCCCTTCAATTCCTCCACGCCCGCTTTGCCGCGGACCTTCATGCTGCCGCGGCCGGTTTCGAGATATTGGCGAATGCCGGCCAGACCGAGCAGTGCGCAACCCGTCGGAAAATCCGGGCCCTTCACATATTTCATCAACCCATCAAGGTCGATATCCGGATCGTCGATCTGCGCGCAAACGCCGTCGATCACTTCGCCGAGATTGTGCGGCGGAATATTCGTCGCCATGCCGACCGCGATGCCGGTTCCGCCATTCACGAGCAGATTTGGGAACGCCGCCGGAAACACCTTCGGTTCGGTCCGCGTCTCGTCGTAGTTCGGGACAAAGTCGACCGTGTCCTTGTCCATGTCGG
>JBDUAH010000043.1:0-12619 GCA_040004745.1 Chthoniobacterales bacterium
CACCACCATCACTTTTCAGTTGGAATCGACCGTGTTCTTCATAGCGGGCCCAGGCGGGTTTTTGGCGCAGACGGTTTCTTTCGACCACTTCGCATCGAGCAGCCCGTTCGATATCACGTCCGCCGGTGAGATCCTTCTCCGTGGCATTATCGGGGTGGACAACATGACGGCGGGCACCTCCTTCCGCGCTTCCGAGCTGGTGATCACGCAGACGCTCGCCGCCGGCACTTTCATCGATGCGGCGGGCGATCTCACGGCGTTTTCCTCCATCGTGGCCGGTGACACCATCAATGTGGGCGGAAGGCTTTCTTCACCCTTCGTGCAAGCCGGCGGCAACGTGACGGCGGGCACGGTGAGTGTGCTGAATCTAAACGCGCCGACGGGCATCCTCACGGCCGGGAGCGGAGGAATCATCGCATTTGTGACCGATCAAGGAGCAGCCCTGGAGCACATCTTTAACGTGGCCAGCATCGTCTCGCCAAACGGAATCGATTTCAGCGGCAATCAGTTCAACGGCGCGGGCGGCATTTTCTCGGGCGGGCGTCTGACCTTGAATGTCGATTCGATTCGTTTCGATGGCGAGGTGGGGGTGGGCACGGCGAATTTTAATGGTGCCGATGGTTTGGGGAACCAAAACAACCCGCCGAACCGCGGCGGCGGCGATGGCGGCGTCTTCATTGTCAACGCTACGGGTAACATCTTCGTTGGCGAAAACATTTCCGCCACAACTGGCCTGAATGATCCGGATGGCGGGCCCGGTGCCAGTGGAGCGGGCGGGCAGGTTACGCTCGACAGCTCGAGCGGCGCAGTTGCTGTAAACTCAACCATCCTTGTGTCCTCCAACGATCGGATTGCAGTGGCGGCCCCAGGAGGCGGGACTCCAGCGCCGGTGCGGGCAAGCGCCAGCGGCGGAAATATTACAGTCCACAGCGGCCTCACTACTGGGACCGCCGTCAATCTCAGCAATACTTCCCACCTCCTCTCTTATCTCGCCGACTTTGCTCCCGGTCCCGGCGGGACGATCAGCATTACCAGCAATGGCGGTGATATCTTTGCCAACGGGGAGATCATTGCCGACCGCGGCACGATCATCATTTCCAACGTCGGTCCTGGCGGTCGGCCCAGTGGCTTAATTCCGAATCCTCTCATTTCGCTGACCGGAAGTTTCGTCCGGCTGCGGGCGGAGACTCTCGACATCACATCGGCGGGAGACATCGAACTCGGAATCTCGGGAGAGTTTGTGGATTTAGGATCTGTGACGATATCGATCTCGGCTGCGAACGATATTACTGGGGGTTTCGTTTTCTCTGGTGGAGGGAAAGGGGGGCCGGTCTTCGCGCTCGATTCCGATGGGAATTTCAGCCTCGCGGCGCAGGGTGCGATTACCCTGGATGGCCTAACGGCGGCGCGTGAGAACTCTGGGCGGACGAACGGGATCAATCTCACGGTGGAGGCCGGGACTTCGCTTTCGCTGGGTTCTCTTGATCTGAACACCGTGAACTTCACTGATGGTCTGGCGTCGGGCGGCGACATCACGGTGCGTTCTGGCACGGACGCGCAAATCGATTTTGTCTATCTCCAGACGGACGCGGCCGCGAATACAGGCAGTGGCGGCAACATTCTTTTCCAGAGTGGCGGCAACCTGAACACAGGTGGATTTTCCTCGGCCGCCTTCGTCGAGGCCCCGCTCGGCTCCGGCGCGAATGTGACTCTGAACGTTGGCGGCAACGCTGTTTTCGATGATGGAAATGGGGGCGGTTACCTCGACCTGAGCGTAGCAGTTTTTAACGCCGGGACGTTGAACACGGGAGGAAATGTCATGGCCACATTCGGCGGTGACCTGACTGCTTATTCTCTTTCGGCGCGGGTGGACGGCTACGACGCGATCACCACCGGCGGAAATATTAGCCTTAATATTATTGGCAATTTAGTCGTCGGTGCGGGCGATGCTCTTTTCCGAATCCTGGCGCAAGCCCCGATTGCTGTGAATGGGCGGGGCCCCGGTCCTACTCTTAACGTGAGCGCGGCCAACATCAATGTGGATGGAAATCTGATTGCCTACATCGATGAATCGGGATCGGGCGCCCCGTCCGGGCAGACTGCCGGTTCTGTTCTGATCCAATCCGCAGGAACGATCAATCTTCCCTTTGGCGTGCTAGAAGTGCTCGGCACCGTCAATGCCGGAGGCGATATCAACGCCTTTACGCTTGCCAGCACGAATGTGAACTCGAACACGAAGATTGCGGCCGGTTCCGGTGGGATTCGCCGGTTCGCGGTGCCCGGAGGCTTACCGGTCGAGTTGCTTCACACGCTTTCCGCTCCCAGCATCACCTCGCAGGGCGGAATCAATTTTGACGGCCTCGCTGCCGACGGCGATTTTTCTACGGCCACGGCGGGGGGCGCTCTTACCATCAATGCCAATTCGATTAACTTTGGCACCGGCATTGTCGGGCCGGTGACGTTGAACGGCGGCGACGGCTCTGGCGTGCCCGGGTTCGAGGGGAGCGATGGCGGCATTCTTACGGTCAATACCACCGGCGGCATCACCGTTAATTCCGCCATCGAAGCCACCACCGGGTTCAATCAGGGAGCGTCGCCTTCGGGCGCGGGCGGCACGGTGACGCTCAATTCCACCGCCGCGACCGTGGCTGTCAATTCACGGATCGAGGTTTCTTCGGCCCCCGATCCCAGTCCCACTCCGGGACCGCACCGCCACAGCAACGCGGGCGGCAACATTAATATCAACAGCGGCGCCGCTGGCGGTGCGACCAACCGCGCGGTCGCGGTGAATATTTCCAGTAGCAGTCAACTGCTCGCGCTCCTCGACGCTGCCTCCACCGGGCCCGGCGGCAAGATCACCATCCGGGCCACCGGCGCGCAGAGCGACGTCAACGTCGCCGGCCGCACCGAAGCCACCCGCGGCACGATCGACATTCGTCATCAGGGTGATGACGGCAACGTCAACATCGGCCCCAACTTCGCCGGCAACAATCCCGCGGGCTTGCCTCCGACCACGCTATCGGCGGATGTCATCAAAGCCAACGCATTTGGCGCCAACGGGCAGCTCAACATTGGCAACAGCACGCTTTCCGGCCAGACGCTGATCCGACTTTATGCCGAGGGGAGTAATGGCCAATTGAACTTCGTGTCCAACACTATCCTGAGCAGCTCGAATCGCATTGATCTGGCCGCCGGCACCATCACGATCCAACCCTCCGTGGTTGTCACCATCACCGGGAGTGCCGGGGCGGCCAATATCTATACGAATAACCCGAATTACTCCGGGCCCGGCGGCGTCAATCCCGCCAACGGCAGGTTTGGCGGCAACGGCGCCAATCTGCCGCTCCCGTTCGATTCCAGACCGGGCTTCGACGATCCGCCTCCGGCCAGACCTCCTATTGTTCCGAACGCAGGTCACCCCGGCAATTAGCGAGGGCCGCATGAGCCGAAGGCGCGCCGCGGCGCGCAAAAAAATTAAGCCGCGCTCGAAATGGGACCGAACGGCGGAGCGAAAAATTACCGACGTGACTTATCAAAATAGCCCGCGCCCAGGGCGATCCCGCCCACGATGAGCGACGCTGCGGTCGCAAACGGAACTGGATCAAAAGGCGCGCGTGGCAGAGAGACCACGCCAGCCTCATTCGCACGCGCCGGTTCATCCACATAGCGGCCTGCTCGCGGCGCCCGGAACCGCGTCGCAAATCGACTCACGCGCGCCGGCAGATCTGGATCGGAAATCGGAATGCCATGTCCGCAGCCGACCACGTTCGGACGCAGCGCAGCGAGGCTTTGCACGGACGCGCGAGTGGCATCCCAATCGCAATTGAAGGGCGCTCCTGCACGCGCGAGAACCTGACGCCCCGAGACGAGTCCGGCCCACGAGTCCATGTTCATCGTGGCCAAAGCGTCGCCCGCCAGGAGCACGCGGTCCGCAGAACGAAAGAGCGAGATATGACCCGGCGAATGTCCCGGCGTGGCGATCCATTCCCAGCCGGATATGCCTGGAACTGTGTTGGGTTCCAACGGCCGGATCGCTCCGTCGAAATCGTAACTGCCGGAGGGCATGAAGCGGGAGAGAAACGCAATCGCCCCGCCGATGGTGGGGTCGGGCGGCGGGTAGGAAGATTTTCCCGTCAGGTAAGGCAGTTCGAGTGGGTGCGCGTAAATGGGCACATCCCACCGCTCGGCGAGTTGTGCTGCCGATCCGGCGTGATCGAAATGGCCGTGCGTGAGAATGATCGCCTCCGGTTTTGCACCGGCGCCAAAACGCGCTTCCGCCCCCGCGAAAATCTGTTTCGCCCGTCCCGGCAAGCCGGCGTCCACCAGCACCCATGCTCCGCCGGGGCGGCCGATAAAATAGACATTCACGAAGCTGACGGGCAGCCAGCCGACATCGGGCGCGATCCGGGTAATGGGAGTCATAATTTAAGAGGTCGAGAATTTATGGAACCAGCGGCGCAATACTCTATCCACTTTGCCGCGGTGATACTCAACTCCATCATGGAATGGTTAGTTCCTGGCCGATCTTCAATTTTCCGGGATTATCGACGCTTTTCTTGTTCGCTTTCAGGATGTCCTTCCAGCGATCGGGCGAGTCGTAATATTTGCGCGAGAGAGAAAACAGCGTGTCGCCTGCTTCCACCGTATGCGAGCGAGGAGTCGTGCTGCCGGTTTTTTTCTTCGCATCTTTTTTCGTGACGGCGACCGCGCGTGCCGACGTGGTCCGCTCCTCCAGCGCTTTGCGCAGGCTCAGATTCTCGTTGCGCAGATCCGCGGCCTCCTTCCGCGTGACGAGGGCATCGCCTGAAAGGTTCGTCACCAACTCCAACTCGTCGCGCTTCATGAACTTCTTCGCTTCCTCCGCGTGCGTCCCCGTGGGCGCGAGGGTGAGATAACGTTTGAAGTGATGCAGTGCCATGAGCGGCTCCTTTATCTTGTCGTCGTAGAGCAGCGCCAGTTGATAGTGGACGTCGGCGGAGTCGGCTGTGCCATCCAGTGCGCTCTCGTAGAGATTAATTGCATCGATGTATTCACCGTCGGCCGCTTTGCGCCCGGCATCTTTCGTCACCTGCGTGGAGCGCGGGGTGATCATCCGGTCGCAGCCGGGGAGGAGCACGACGGCAAGAACGAAAGCGATCCCGCGCACAAAAGGAGAGTTCACGTTTAGAAGATAACAAAGAAACGAGGGATCGGGAGCGGCTTCCGTGGGAAACTTGTCAGGCTGCGCATTATCGCCAACGGTACAGGATCGTGCGTAACCGTTGTCTGCAGATATTGCTCGTGGTTCTGTTCGCTCTCGGAGCCTACCACGCGGTCGCCGGCGAGTGGGAAGTGGGGGGCAAATATGCTCTTTCCTTTCAGGACGTGGATGGCAAAGAGCTTTCGACCAACGATGGCTACGTCACCATCATCACCGTCGTCACGCGAGCGCAGGAGGATAATGCCCGCGCCGTGGCCGACCTCGTGCCGGACCGCTACGTCGGAGACGAGAAGTATCGCTACGTCACGTTGGTCAATTTTCAGGGTAAGCTGGCCGGACCCTTCGAGGGATTGACGCGAGCCATCATCCGGAACCGGCTCAACGCGGAAGCGGAAGGATTGAAGCCGCAATATCTCGCCAAGAAAATCGAGCGCGATCCGCGAAGCGATCTGCACGTGATCGCGGATTTCGACGGGAGTGCGAGCAGGCGCCTGGGCCTTTCGGAGTCAGCAGGGACGGCTGTTTTTGTTTTTGATGGTGCTGGCAAATTGCTCGGGCGTTGGAAGGGTGTTCCGCCCGGCGATGCACTGCCGAAGGTGCTGGCGCCGGCTCGTTAGGGACAGCGTGTTTTTAGTAGCGTGGAACCGAGCGATCAATCGCCACCGACCACGCATCGATTCCTCCGGTGAGATTGAGCGCGTTGGCGAACCCCGCAGTTTGCAAAAACTGAACGGCATACGCGCTCCGAACACCACTGTGGCAATGCACCACGATCTGTTCATCGCGTTCCAATTCCTCCAACCGTGAACGGAGTTCTCCCAGCGGAATCAAGCGTGCCCCTTCAATCCGTGCGATTTCGTATTCGTGCGGTTCGCGCACGTCCAGGAGGATCAGCGGTCTACCGGCGTCGAGGCGTTCTTTCAACTCGTTGACGGAAATTTCCGGTGTGGCTTCCGATGCGACGGGTGACTCTGCTGTGCCCGTGGTGGCGCAGAAAGAGTCGTAATCAATCGGCGCCGTGATCGTCGGGTTTTCGCCGCAGACCGGACATTGCGGATCGCGGCGGAGTTTGAATTCGCGGAACTTCATCTTTAGGGCATCGAAGTGCAGAAGCCGCCCGACTAACGAGTCGCCTAAACCGAGGATGAGTTTGAGCGTTTCGATCGCCTGCAACATCCCGATGATCCCCGGCAAAACGCCGAGCACGCCAGCTTCGGCGCAGTTCGGCACCGTGCCGGCCGGCGGCGGCTCGGGGAAGAGGCAGCGGTAGCACGGACCGCCAAGGTGCGGAGCGAACACTGTCGTCTGACCATCGAAACGAAAAACGGAACCGTAGATGTTCGGTTTACCCGCGAAAACGCAAACGTCGCTCGAGAGATAACGCGTCGAGAAATTATCGGAGCCGTCAACGACCACATCATAACCGACGACGATTTCCATCGCGTTGGCGCTGGTAAAACTTCCCGGGTGCAGTTCCACCGCGACGTTTGGATTCGCCGCTGCGATCCGATCGCGCGCAGAGTCTAGCTTCGGCCGTCCGATATCCGCGGTGCCGTGCAGAATCTGGCGTTGCAGATTCGAACGGTCGACCTCATCGGGATCGATCAAACCGAGTGTGCCGACTCCTGCGGCGGCCAGGTAAAGTACGGCCGGCGAGCCGAGACCGCCCGCTCCGATGCACAGAACGCGCGCAGCTTGCAGGCGGCGTTGGCCGGCGATTGTCACCTCCGGCATGATCAAGTGACGCGAGTAACGGCTGCGTTCCTCGTCGGAAAAGGATCGGTCGCGGGTTCTTTCGTCGCTAATGATACTTTCGCTCATCCGCTAAGATGGCATCCCTCGTCCTCGTCGTCGAAACGACTGGCAGAAGGCGGGCATAGGATAGGTCGCGACGGCTTTCGCTCTCCATTGGAAAAAAAGACCGCCAGAGAACTACGGCAAAGAGGATCAAACTACCGTTGCTGCATTCCTGCCCTGGCGGGATTCGTAAGTCCGCAGTCCATAGCCCCTGACGGAGACGCAACTTGAGCGCTCCATGCGCGCGACGCAATAGTCTCTTTTCTAACGCGAGCGGCGAAAACGATTAGCGGCAAACCGTTGACACTTGCTCTTCCATCTGCTCGCATCGGCCGCGTGAAGTTGCTCCTGTGTTTTCCCCTCATCCTGAGCTGCGTTTCGTGTACCACTTTGGAAAACCGGCGCGATCTCTACCGCTCGCCCCGCGAAGGCTACGAGGAATGGTATCCGGAACCGCCGCCGACGCGTGGTCCGGCGATGGGGCCGGTGCGCACTACGACGACCACAACCACTACGACGACCACGACGCAGGGCGTAATGAAGTTCCCGAACCAATAGGAGCCCGGGAGGGGGGGCGAGAAGCAACGAACTGAGTTTCGCTTACGCGAAAGGCATGTTCAGCTTGATCCGCGCTTCGTCGGTCTTGTGCACGACGGCGGATTTCGCCATGTGGCGTTTCAGCTTTCCGCTCTTCGAGGAGAGCAAGTGACGGCGCGAGGCATGCTGACGCAAAACTTTGCCGGTTCCGGTGATCTTGAATCGCTTGGCCACGGCTTTCCGGGTCTTGCTGCGCGCTATTGCTTTCGGCATAAGGCGCGGAAGATAGATGGTTTTCGGCACGAGACAACCGCTTTCCTGCGTGAAGCCAGCTGCGTTGCGGAAGCGCAGCCAGCGGCTATTTTTCTCCTATGAGCGCGGCCGAATTGATCGAGAAAATCAAAGCATTGCCTCCGGGCGAGCAGGAGATTGTGCGAAATTTTGTGCTTAACGGTCAAGATGAGTCTTCCGATTCACGCAGCCGCTACGCTTCGGATCAGGAGTTTCAGGATGCGGCCGGCCGGGTGTTCGAGAAACACGAAGAGGTCCTGCTAAAGCTCGCTCAGTAGTGGAGCCCGTCTTCATCACTTTCGAGCAGGTAATCTTTGCGCACGAAGAGTCGCTGTGCCGACACGGCGGGAGCGCCGGGATCCGCGACGAAGGCTTGCTCCGGTCGGCCATTCATCAGCCGCCGAATGATTATTCCTATGGTGGAGCCGACCTTTTCGGTATTGCCGCCGCATACGCCTTTCACATCGCACAAGCGCAGGCTTTTCTGGATGGAAACAAGCGAACTGCTGCGACGGTGGCTCTGGTTTTCTTTGAACTAAACGGCGTTCCGACGACGGCAAATACCGCCGTGCTTTACGATGCCATGATCGGCATTGCGGGGCGGCGTCTGGACAAGCCCGGCCTCGCTGCTGTCTTTCGCGGACTGTTCGGCGAAGGTTGAAGGATGGAAACTGACCCGCAGAAACCGCATGTGGTGATTATTGGCGCCGGCTTCGGCGGCTTGGAGGCGGCCAAGGCGCTCGGTTGCGAGCCGGTTCGAGTGACGGTGATCGACCGGACGAATTACCACCTGTTTCAGCCTCTTCTCTATCAGGTGGCAACGGCAGCGCTTTCGCCAGCTGATATCGCGGCACCCATTCGTGCGGTGCTTAGGGAATGCCCGAATATGGATGTGATGCTGGCCGACGCGCGCTCAATCGACGTCGCGAACAAGCGCGTTACTACCAGCGAGCGCGAAATTCCTTACGATTATCTGATCCTTGCGACCGGCGCGCGCCATTCTTATTTCGGCAATGATCAATGGGAGAAGCTCGCGCCTGGCCTGAAAAGTCTGGAAGACGCGGTCGAAATTCGGCGTCGGCTGTTGCTCGCTTTCGAATACGCTGATCGCGTGACCGACGAAGCAGACCGTCAGGCGGCCATGACATTCGCCATTATCGGTGGCGGTCCGACTGGGGTGGAAATGGCGGGAGCGATTGCCGAAATCGCGCGCTACACGCTGGCGCAGGATTATCGCCACATCGATCCATCGAGCGCGCGGGTGATTCTGATCGAGGGTGGGGATCGAGTGCTGAGTAGTTTTCCGGAAGACTTGAGTGCAAGCGCGCTCAAGCAATTGCAAGCGCTCGGCGTCGAGGTCATCACCGGGGAGCACGCCAAAAATCTGACGGAAGGCGGACTGGAGGTGGCGGGCCGATTCATTCCTTGCCGCGTGAAAATTTGGGCGGCGGGGAATGCCGCGTCCGCTCTCGGCAAAACGCTAGGCGCCCCGGTTGATCGTTCCGGGCGGGTGATTGTGAACGCCGATCTCACAATTCCGGATCATCCAGAGGCGCAAGTCATCGGAGACCTGGCCAATTTTTCTCATCAAACTGGCCAACCGTTGCCAGGCGTTTCACCGGTGGCGATGCAAGAGGGCCGACATGCCGCGCGCAATATTCTTGGCCTACTCGACGGGCGGAAGCCGCAGCGTTTTTGGTATTGGGACAAAGGCAGCATGGCCACAATCGGCCGAAACAAGGCGGTGGCAGATTTGAACTTCGTCCATTTCAGCGGGCTGCCGGCCTGGCTGGTGTGGTTGTTCGTGCATGTTGCTTTCCTCGTCGGCTTCCGGAATCGGGTTGCTGTCTTGCTGCAGTGGGCGTGGGCCTATGTCTCCTTCAATAAAGGCGCGCGTTTGATCACTCGAAATTTCCAGGCCGAGCAACGAACTCCGAATTGGTGAAGAATTACCGCAGAGCGCGCGGAGATCGCAGAGTAGAAGCGAAGCTGAGAAACCTCGGCGTGCTCCGCGATCTCTGCGGTTAACTACAAAGCCTTCGATGCGCGCCCGGTACGTTCTGCCGAATTTCCGTATCGCTGTGGTGGGGGCGGGCTCCATCGGCGGCTACTATGGGGCTAAGCTCGGATACTTCGGCCGCGATGTGCATTTTCTGATGCGCGGCGATCTGCGGGAGGTGCGGCGTTTCGGTATCCGCGTGCGCGGCAAGACGGAGAACTTCCGTCTCGCGAAAGTGAACTGTTACAACTCGACGGGGGATATTGGTCCATGCGATCTGGTCCTGATCGCGGTGAAGACTACGGCGAATGAGGAGCTGCTACACCTCATCCCGCCTCTGCTGAAACCGGAGACGATGCTTCTCACGCTGCAGAACGGACTGGGAAATGAAGAATTCCTCGCAGGACATTTCGGCGCCGAACGCATCATGGGCGCGCTCTGTTTTGTTTGTCTCATCCGCGAGTCGCGTGGAGTCATTACGCAATACGGTCACGGCCGCATCGTGCTCGGCGAGTATCAGCGTTATCCGCGACCGCGAACGCACGATGTCTCATGGGAGTTCAAACGCTGTGGGGTAGTCTGCAGCGTGGCGGAAAATCTTGGCCGGGAGCGCTGGCGCAAGCTGGTTTGGAACATTCCGTTCAACGGGATCGCGCTCACCGCGGGCGGGCTCGACACAGCGGCCATCCTCGAAAACGACAAACTGCGCGCCGACGTCCTCGCGTTGATGGATGAAGTGATCGCAGCGGCGAACCTGTGCGGGTATTCCTTGCCGACGGCCGAAGCGCTCGAGCAAATAAAACGCACGGAAAAAATGGGCGCTTATAGGCCGTCGACGTTGATCGATTTCGAGGCGGGAAAGCCGATTGAACTGGAAGCAATTTGGGGCGAGCCCCTGCGTCGAGCACTGGGGAGGGGAGCGGAGATGCCGCGGATAAGTGCGCTTTACGAGGATTTGAAACATTTGAACGAAGGGGTGTCGCGATCGTGAGTGTGCTGCCAAACATTCGAGTGCGGAATACGCAGCGGAAACTGCGGGTGGATGTTATGAAGCTGGAGCTCTTCGCGAACCGCGCGTTTCCCGATTGCTGCCGGCTGCCGGCGGCCGAGATCGATGGCATTGGCAACTTGCGGGAGATCGATGTGATCCTGGTCTCCGATCGTCGAATGGCGGCGCTGCATCGGCAGTTCATGAATCTCGCAGGCCCCACCGATGTTCTGACTTTTCAACATGGCGAAATAGTCGTTAGCGTCGAAACCGCGCAGGAAAATGCGAAGCGCTTTGGCGGCGCGATCGAAGAGGAAATTCAGCTCTACATCGTGCACGGATTTCTTCATTTGCTCGGGTATAACGACCAGACCTCGCGAGAGGCGCGCACGATGGAAGCCGCACAGCAGCGCGTGCTAAAAGCTTTGCGTGCGTCTGCTTAAACCAAGTTTCTCCGTGGCCGCCGTTTGAACTGCCGACATCGTATGATAGGCTTTTTTTTCATGAGGGGGCAGCTACGGCTGGGGGCGGCGGAAGTCGCACTCGGAATTGAAAGGTTCAATTGCAAGTTTGTGCTAAAACCCGTTTTCAGTGTTCGCGTCAATGCCGATTCCGGGAGCGCGAGCCCCGTGCTTGAAGAGGAAACACGTAGCCAGGAAGCAGTGGATCTCCCTTGGCAAGTAGTAGTGCATAACGACCCGATAAACCTGATGAGCTACGTGACGATGGTTTTCGAAAAAGTCCTCGGATTTAATCGGGAGAAGGCCGAGAAGCACATGATGGAAGTGCATCAACAAGGGCGTTCGATTGTCTGGAGCGGATTGCGCGAGCGGGCCGAACTTTATGTGCAGCAATTGCACGGCTACCTGCTTCTAGCCACGCTGGAACGAGTGAACTAATGGAAATTCGGCGCCAGGGTGACGTGCTGGAGATTTCGGAACTCGATCCATTTCTAGCCGAGTTGCTGCGCCAGATTCCCGACAGCACTAATCCCGAGGGAGCACCCGCCGCAGAGGAACGCCTTTTCAGTCTGCCGGGCGATCCTGAGGACCACGCCCTCTGTGCGGAGTGGAAGCTTTATGTTGAGCCGGAATTGCGTCGGCTTTTCCGCACTGCCAATGAGACCGTCGGTGAAGATTTGAGAATGCTGAACGGGAGCACGAGGCCTTTCGCCAACTGCACTCTTCATATCCCGACGAAGAATTCTGAAGCCTGGCTGAGCGCGTTGAATCAAGCGCGCCTGGTCATCGCCACCAAGTACGCGTTCACGGATGGCGAATTGTGCGATCACTACCGTTCGCCGATCGGGTCACGCCGCGATCTCGGACTTTTCCAGATAAACTTCTACGGTTTTCTGCAGGAATTCATTTTGCAGGAGATGCAGGCCGGCCCGGCCGATACCTCGCCGTCGACCGCCACGTCGGACTGATCAGTCTTTGCGTTCCCGCACCATCGCCATCAGGCGCGATTTTAAGGCGTCGGAAGATTTCTTCGGCTGCAGACTGAGAGCGAAAGCCTCGTGGAGATCGTAGCATTCCGCGATGAAGCGATCCGCCGCTTCGCCGAACTCCTTGCGCGCGACTTCAAATTCCTCCACCTCATCGGACTCCAAGGCACCGATGACATACATCCGCGCCTGATTTTGAAATTCTTCAAAGCTCATCTCTCAACTCCTTCAGTCCGTCATAGAGTTTTTTTAACCCCAACTCCAACCGAGTTTTGACTGTTCCCAAAGGTGTATTCGTATTTGCAGCGATTTCGCGCTGGCTCATGCCGCGAAAAAAAGCGAGGTCGATCGCCTGCTGCT
>JBDUAH010000270.1:0-3732 GCA_040004745.1 Chthoniobacterales bacterium
ACGACCAGTTATGGTTCTCCATCAGGATGATGAAGACGGAGCTGTTGGAATCGACGACTGCAGCCCGCAATGGCGCCATGCCCGGCAGCAGGAGCGCGGAGAAAATAACAAAGCAAAGCGCACGCATCTTCATCTCCGCATCACGCTCAAACATCCCTCTGTCAACGCTCGCTGATCGAGACCTGCGCGCGGAGCACGTCATGCAGAGTGACGATCGCCAGCACTTTGCCGGTCGTCGCGTCAGTGAGAACGACCGTGCCGGTGGATGACTCGATCAGAGAGGATTGCGATTCGCGGATGGATGCGGAGGGGCGGCACTCGCGCGCGGGCACCAGGTTCACGGCCCGGCTGGCGGCGAGAGCCGCTTGCATTTCGGCGCGCGACAGCATGCCTTTTACCCGCCCATTTTCGAGCACCGGGAAGAAGCGATAGGGATGCGTTTCTAACGTCTCCCTCAAGCTCGGTTCGCTGAGATTCTCGAGGACGATCGGAGTGAAATTCGCGATCGCTGAGATGGGGAGATTGTGCCAACTGCGAAGATCGCGCGGCGGGATGACGTGCTCCATCTGATGTCCATCCTGGAGCAGGACTTCGTCGTAAAAATTATGCCTAACGAGCCTTCGCACCAGCACCTGGCTGACCAGAACCGCCAGCATAAGCCCGGGGACGACCGAGAATTGGTGAGTCATTTCGAAAATAATCAGCACCGCTGTAACCGGCGCCTGCACGACCGCGCCGAGACACGCGCTCATGCCGCCAATGGCGAGAAGCAGGGTATCGGATTGATTGAGCGCGAGAAAATGAGAAGCGCCACCGGCCACGAGCGTTCCGCACATTCCGCCGAAGAAAAGATTGGGCGAAAAAATTCCACCACAGCCGCCGAAACCGTAACTGGCAATGGTGGCGATGAGCTTTCCAGCAAGGAGCAGGAGGGCCAGCTTCCACGCCATGCCGTGCGCGAGTGCATCCGACAGGTCTTCGTAACCGAGCGCGAAGACTCCGAGACGGCCTGTAGCGGAGAAGATCGCGATGCCCGCAGCCCAGGTGATGAGGCCACCGATGAGCGGATGGAGCCAGCGCGGGACGGGTTTGAATTCGCGGGCACGCTTGCGCAGAGAAAGCGAGGAGCGCTGAAAGAAAACGCCGACCAGCGCCGCGAGCGCGGCTACGATCGGCATCAAGAGATAGGCCCGCCAGGATGGCTCGTGGAGCGCGGGCAATACAAACGCCGGTTGTGCGCCGATGAAGGCGTGCACGATGAAGGCTCCAATGACCGACGCGACCAGGACTGCACCCAACGCGCGGCTGTTCAGATCACCGATGATTTCTTCGAGGACAAACGCCACACCAGCGAGCGGCGCATTAAAAGCTGCGGCCAAACCAGCGGCCGCGCCGGCGGCGTTCGCGCCGCGCCGGCCCTGCTTCGAGACGCCGAGCAGACCGGCCATGCTGGAGGCGAGATTGCTTCCTATTTGCACCGTCGGACCTTCGCGACCGAGGCTCTGGCCACCTCCGATGCCGATGATGCCAGCGACGAACTTGATCCACGCAATCCGCCGCGGCGCGTATCCAAATTCCTTCCAATACGACAGCTTCACCTGCGGGATGCCGCTCCCGGAAGCTTCCGGGCAAAACGAATTCAACAGCCAACCGACCGCGAGCGAACTCACCACCACAACCGCGAGACTGAACCAGACGAAATGCCAAAACGCGCCCGCGCTCGGAACCATGTAGAGCCGCCGATAGATCCAGTTAATCGCAAGTTGGAAAGCCACCGCCGCTAGACTGGCGACCAAGCCGTAAAGGCACGTGCTGATGACCGGCTTCGACTTGCCATGAAAGGTCTGGAAATGGGCGAGGAGGTTGGCCATGAAAGTTAACAGACGCAGCGGGACGGCCATCAGGCGCACATCAGCAGGCGACGAAGTCTAACCGGAAGATCAAGAGACGAGGACGCCTTGCAAGATGAACGCACGGCCTGTCGCGCTGATAAGGCGCCGGTAGCGACGATCGGAACGGCAACCCAGCCGCCGCAGTGAAAAGTTACGGAATAAAACGACCGCGGCGGCGTCTTGTTTGTGCAGCATCCTCTGCGAAATTTCCACCGACCCATGAATTCAAAAAAACATCTCCCCATCCTTCTGCTGGTCATAACGCTCGCGTTTGTCGGGTACCGCTCGGAGAGCGCAGCGTCCGGTAATGCATGCTTGGCGAACGCGATGGCATTGACCTCAAGCAGCCTGCAGACGATCGCAAATCCTGCGGGCGGCGTGCAAAACGCGCCGCCGTTGCGCTTGAAAAATCTGGAGGGCAAATTCGTCCAACTCTCCGATTTCAAAGGCAAAGTGGTAGTTCTGAATTTCTGGGCCACTTGGTGTCCGCCCTGCCGTGCCGAGATTCCCGATCTCGTTGCCTTACAGGAGAAATATGGAGCGCAAGGTTTGGTGGTGGTGGGCGTCTCAATTGATACGACGGGAGCAGCGAAAGTGAAGACGTTCGCGCAGAAGACGAAGATCAATTACCCGATATTGATGGGCGATGATGCGACTGTGGCCGCTTACGGGAATTTCCAGAGTATCCCGACCACGTTCTTCATCGATCGCGCTGGCAGGATCGCTGGCACCCATGAAGGCGGCATCGATCAAGCGGCCCTCGAAGCTGCGGTGAAACCGCTGCTTGGAAAACCGCAGTCGAATCTCTAGGAGAACTCTTTCAAATCCAGCAGCTAGTCGCACCGTGATCAGGAAACGCTGGCATGGGTAAACGTAAAACCATTGCGATCCTCGGCGGCGGCTCCGCTGGGTTTACTGCTGCCCGCATCGCCCACGCGCACGGCGCACGCGTGCTCTTTTTCATGGGCGATAATGCGGATCACGCCTCGCTCTGCGTCAACGCCGGCTGCATGCCGTCGAAGGCCCTCTTCGAACCGATCGATGCTATGCACCACGCGAAACGGCACGGCTGGCTGACGGTAGAGCCGCATCAGCCTAACGAGTATCTGGCGCAGATCGTGCGCTGGAAGGATAGCGAGATCGCCGAATTCCGCGCCTACCGGCAGAAGGAAATTCGGGAACTGGCTAACGATACGTTTACGATCATTCGCTCCAATGCCGCCTTCGTCAGCGAACACGAAGTGGTGAGCGAAGGGGAACGCCACACCTTCGATGCGGCGATCATCGCCACAGGCTCCACGACCATCTTTCCGAAGATCGACGGGCTTGAACGGACTTGGGACGGCATTTGGACAAGCGACGAAATTTTGCATAACACCCGCATCCCGAAATCGCTCGCCGTGATCGGCGTGGGCGCGGTGGGCCTTGAGTTTTCCCTGCGCTACGCGCGCCTCGGCTCGCAGGTCACCCTGCTCTCGCGCTCTCCCATCCTGAGCGATTTTCCCCGCCAGTTTGGCGAGCGACTCGGTTCCATCTACGAACGCGAAGGCATTCGCGTTCTCCTAAACCGGCAGATCTCACGAATCACGTGCCGCGACTCGGGCGAGTTTGTGATCGAAAGCGACGGCGCGGACGCAGGTACGCTGGTGGTCGAAAGAATCCTACTAGCGACCGGCCGGCGACCGACGCTCGATAACTTGGGATTGGAAAAAGCCGGCGTGAAACTAAACGGCCGCGGACGGCTCGAAGTCGGCGACGACATGCGCGTAAAAAGCTCGAAACATCTTTTCGCCGCGGGCGATGTGGCGGGCCTGCGCATGGTGGTGCATCACGCGCACAT
>JBDUAH010000271.1:0-3689 GCA_040004745.1 Chthoniobacterales bacterium
CAAAAAGGAAGCGATCGAAGCGGGGAGCAATTTGCGGAAAATCTATTGGGTCAACCCGCCCACTTCTGGCCGGGTGGCGACCGAGGTGCAGGATTTTATATTGGAGCAGGTGCGCGAAAAACTGGCGCCGGAAATGAAGGTCATCGATAGCCGCACCCTCGTTTCCTATCCCTACCAGCACATGGAGCCGGATAAGGAACATTTCCTCGGCGCGCAGATGGATGAGTGGGCGGACAAAGTTTACGATATCATCGAGCAGGATCTGGCTGAGCAGCCGATTGCGTCGCTGCCGCCGTTGTCCCAGCGCAATGAGACGGAGGTGGTCGCCTCACCCATCGCTCCGCCAGCACCAACTCCGGTTGAAACTCCAGCGCGCGCGTTGCCCGTGGAACCAATCCAAGTGGCGCGCGCCTTGCCGGTAAACTCGCCCGTGCCGGCTCGGGCGCTGCCCGTCGAAACCATCGTGCCGGTGGTGGAAGCTCCGCCCGGCCCAACGCCGCAACCGGAGCCGCTGATCGTCAAGGCACGCCTTGTTTTTATGTCGAACCCGATGCCGCTGCGCGAGTTGTTGCCGTATCAAGAATCTCTCGTCGCCTATGTCTATGAGGTGGAAAACGTCCTGAAAGGCCACTATGACGATAAACAAATTCTCGTCATGCATCCCGCGCACATCGGAACGAAACCGCAGCGGCTCAAGTATCGCATTGGCAAACGTTACAAATTGCGGCTTGATCGGATCGAGGGCACCCTGTGGGACACGGCGAAAGCCAGAGACGAATCGGGCCAGATCAACCTGCAACCGTACATCCTTCAGGAAGACGAGAAACGACATCCGGAAAGCCGAACCCAATGACACGTAGCGCTTTAACTTTTCTGGCTGCGGCGCTTTGCCTCGGCTGTTTTATTCTCGTCACCAACGGAACCGCCCGCTCCACTGCCAAGCCCGCCCGACCTCCGGCCACACTTTCAGCCCCGCCACGCATCCTTATGATCGGGGATTCGCTTTCTGTCGGCGCTTTTGGCGAAGTCGTGCAGCAGCATCTGGCCGTGCAATTCCGTCCGCAGAATGTGGCGTCCTTCGCTTCCTGCGGTTCGTCGCCGGAGAATTGGCTGCGCGATGAGCCCGGTTTTTTCACCAAGTGCGGTTACCGCGAGGCCACACCGGATCGCGCACCGGTTTACCGCGACTTCGTGAATGGCCACGCGCCGCGGCCCACCCTGACGCCAAAAATCGAGACTCTCGTCCACCGGTACCAGCCCAGTGTGATGGTGGTGCAACAGGGGACAAATTGGATGGATCGCAATCTCAGCGACGAGAAGATCAACTCGCTCCTCCACCGCTTCATCACTGCGGCTCGTGGACCGTCCGTGCGGCAAATCATTTGGATCGAGCCGCCCGACTCCTCCGCTTTTCGCCGCACCCAGGGCCGCATCCATCGCCTCATTCAGGCCGCCGCCGCGCGCGAACACTTTGAAGTCATCGACTCGCGGGAAATGACCAAATATATCCCCGGCAAGACCGGCGGCGATGGTATCCATTACAACAGCGAATCGTCCACCGCCTGGGCCGCGCAGATCAATCGCCGGCTCGACGCGAAAGTGCGCGGCCAATTGTCGAGCAAACGCTGACGCAAAGACTACGCGAGCGTGCGCCTACGCCTCGCGAGTTTTATAGCCGGCCACGAACGCGCGACGGAATTTTTCGAAGGTTCCGTCTTCGATTGCCGCCCGCGTGCGCGTCATCAGCGCGAGATAAAAATGGAGATTGTGCAGCGTGATCAAACGCAGCCCGAGAATCTCCTCCGCCTTGAGCAAATGACGGATGTAACCGCGGGAAAAATCGCGACACGCCGGGCAAGCGCACCCCTCCTCGATCGGTCCTTTTTGAAGCGAAAACTCCGCGTTCTTTAGATTGAGTGTTCCTTCCGCGGTGAAGACTGTTCCGTGGCGAGCCAGACGAGTCGGCATTACGCAGTCGAACATATCGACGCCGCGCACGATCAACTCGATCATCTGCGGCGGCGTTCCCAGCCCCATGCAATAGCGCGGATTGTCGTTAGGTAAAAACGGTTCCGAGTTTTCCACCGCCCGCATCATTTCCTCCTCCGGCTCGCCCACGCTCACACCGCCGATCGCATAGCCATCAAAACCGATCTCCACGGTCGCCTCCGCGCTCGCCCGTCGCAGATCAGCAAACGTCGCTCCCTGCACGATACCGAAAACGAGTTGGGGAATTGCGGACTGCGGATTGCGGATTGCGGATTGCGCCTCCTTGCAGCGCCTCGCCCAACGAATCGTCATTTCCAGGCTCCGTGCCGCATATTCATGTTCACACGGCCACGGCGGGCACTCATCCAGCACCATCGCGATATCGCTCCCCAGCGTGGCCTGAATCTCCATCGCGATCTCCGGGGAAATAAACGTCGGCGTCCCATTCAGATGATTCTGAAAACGCACGCCCTCGTCCGTGATCTTGCGCAGCTTCGCCAGCGAGAAAATCTGATACCCGCCCGAGTCGGTCAGAATCGGTCCATCCCAATTCATAAACTTGTGCAGCCCGCCAAAATGCCGCATCGCCGCCATCCCGGGTCTAACGAAGAGATGATAAGTATTCCCAAGAATGATCTGCGCCTGCAACTCGCGCAGCTCGCGCGGACTCACCGCTTTCACGCTCCCTTGGGTCCCCACCGGCATAAAGACTGGCGTCTCGATCACCCCGTGCGCCGTCGTCACCCGACCGCGGCGGGCTTTGGAATGCGGATCGGTGGCCAGGAGTTGAAACATCGGAGGTGCAGCTTCGGAAGGCCGACTCCCCGTCGCAAGGCGTTTCCCCTCCCATTGTCAGCGACGCAGATTTCCGCTTCCAGCTTGTCCCTTTATCCCCGCGTTCGCATCCCGCCACCGCGGCTTCGTTCAGAAACCAAATGCAACGCCTTACGACGGCGCAATTTTTCCCGGAGCAATGGCCCTTGGCACCACCATCAACGAAGAGAAGAGGTTCGTCGTTAACATCGGCCGCGGTCCGTCTTCCCCACGATCAAGGGAGCGTTCCCACCTGCATTCAATCGCAGTTCGCGAGTGACGATCCATAAGAGGATCGAGGTGAGGCTCAGGGACAGTGGAATCGCGATCTCCACGTTTCCCTGTGTTCCTCCCGGATCGAAGGCCGGCGCGGCTTGATTTGCTGTCGATTCCGGTTCGCCGCATTGATGCGGGACAATACCCGCGCAACGGGGGCATTTTGGGGCCGCGCGATGGGCAAAATAAGGGAAGCGCCGGGGGTAGCCCTGCAAGATGACCTCGAAATCACGGCAAGCACTTCACTACGAGTTTCCTGCAGAAAATAATCTTGCGGCCCTAAATTTCGTTCCTATATTGCCCGCTCCCCGCATCAGGTGCGCGGTGATGGAACGTTGCCTGAGCGCGGTTTTTTTGTCGCCCGAATCCTGAGATCGGGCGGCTCTTATTTTAACGACGATGCCCACTATTAATCAGCTCATTCGCAAAGGACGAAAAAAGGTTTCGGTGAAATCAAAATCACCGGCGCTCAAGAATTGTCCGCAGCGCCGCGGCGTGTGTACGCAGGTGATGACGCGCACGCCGAAGAAGCCAAATTCTGCTTTGCGCAAAGTGGCGAAAGTGCGTCTAACGAATGGTCAAGAAATCATCGCCTACATTCCGGGCGAGGG
>JBDUAH010000272.1:0-3664 GCA_040004745.1 Chthoniobacterales bacterium
AGTTCTTCCGGTCGGCCAAAACTTCATCGAGCAGATGGAAATATTTTTCCTTCTGGGTGGCGGCGTAGATCAGGCTGGGATTGGTGGTCGCATCCCGCGGCTTAAATTCCTTGATCGATTCGAAATCGCCGGTGTCCGCCACCACGATGGTGAACTCCTTTAGCTGATCAAGTTGGCTGCGTTGTTTTCCGGTTTCGGCGTTCGTGCTCATAATATTGGGGTAGTTGGCGCGAAGGCGGAATGCCTCCGTGTGGAATCATCCTAAACCGCGCGCTTGCGGCAGGACAATCTCATTCTGAGGGTCTTCGTGACACAATGGCGGCCCCAGCTTAACTGGAGCGCCGTGGCAGAGAATATTTCCGCCGTTATCCTGATACGCTTCAACCGCCCACCGGCGCCACAGCAGGCGCAGCTGTCTGAAGAATGGCGTCGATGCGGCGCAATTCTTCCTCGGTAAACGCCATTTTTTCTAGCGCCTTTGCGTTCTCTTCCAGTTGGTCGATGTCCGACGCACCGATCAGTGCCGTCGTCACGTCCGGCTGGCGTAGCGTCCAGGCGATCGCCATTTGCGGCAACGTCTGGCCGCGGCTTTTCGCCAGCTCTTGCAACTGCCGCACCCGTTCGCGCACGGCGTTCACAATCTCTTCGCGCTTTGGCGCGCTCCACGTCCGGGCCGCGCGCGAGCCTTCTGGAATTCCTTTTTGATATTTCCCGCTCAGCAGACCCTGCGCGAGCGGCGAGAAAGCGACCACGCCCACGCCCAGATCGCGAGCGATCGGGAGAAGATCCTGCTCCGCACCACGTCGCAGCATATTATAACCGACCTGCTGGGCGGTGATTGGAGCCAGATTCATCTCCCGCGCCAATCGAGCGGCCTCACTCAACTGCGCGGCCGAATAATTACTCAGCCCGAGATAGAGCGCTTTCCCCTGCCGCACGATCTGATCGAGCGCGCGCAAAGTTTCCTCCAACGGCGTGCCCGGATCGGGCGCGTGCGAATAAAAAATATCCACGTAATCCATCCCGAGCCGCTTGAGCGATTGCTCGACGCTCGTGACCAGTGCTTTCCGGGACGCGCCTTGCCCATAAGGCCCTGGACCAAACGGAAGACCGGCTTTGGTCGCGATCACCATTTCCTCGCGCGGCATCTCGCGGAGTGTGCGGCCAACCGTCACTTCCGCGCGACCCGCAGGCGAGCCGTAGGTGTTGGCTAAATCGAAGTGCGTGATGCCGAGATTGAAAGCGCGAAAAATGCATCCGCGCGCTAACTCCGCCCCCACATAGCCGCCAAATGTTTCCCACGAGCCGAGCGAAATTGCCGGCAGCTTCAGCCCGGAACGTCCGCAAGCGCGGAACGTCATCGCCCCGTAGCGCTCCGCTTCCGCGGAAAACTGATGCCAGCTCAAACGATCGCGCTGCACCGGGCGGACCCCGGCCTGCGGAATCGGTTGGGCGTGACGCTGCACCGGCTTCACGCCTGGTGGGGTGCGTTTGATAAATTCTGGTTTGCTCATGAATCGAAAAGCCCGGCCTTAGGCAGAGACGGTCGGCCGGGTTGACGCCTTTCGCGAGCGGAGCGCGTGGCGCACAAAATTGTTTCCAATCTCCCACATCGGGCCGGGGAACTTGCGGCACTCAGTGAGGACGGCATCGAGCGCACCCACAAAACGATCGATCTCGCGTTCGCCAATGATGAGCGGCGGGAGGATTTTCACCACGTCCATCGCGTGTCCGGCCACTTGGGTGAGGATGCGATGCTGGCTCAGCATCTGGGTCACGACCATTTGCGCGAAGAGCACTTTGTCGACTTTGTGCAAAAGCTTCCAGCCCATCTTCAATTTCAGCTCCGTCGGTTCCTGAAACTCGATCGCAATGATGAGGCCTTTCCCGCGCACTTCTTTAATGAAGGAATGCTTCGCGCGCAGGGCATCGATTCGTTCCATCAAGAGCGCGCCCATCTTCGCCGAGTTCTCGATCAGATTTTCGGAATCGATCACTTCCAGCGCGGCGAGACCGCAAGCCATCGCGAGATTATTCCGGCCGAACGTAGTCGAGTGCACCACGCAGCGGTCCATCCGGCTGAAGGTCTTCTGGTAAATCTCCCGCCGCGCCACGATCGCGCCGCACGGCACGTACCCGCCGCTCAAGCTCTTCGCCAGCGTGATGATGTCCGGCTCGAGATTCCAATGCTGGAAGCCAAACATCTTGCCCGTCCGTCCCAGTCCCGTCTGCACCTCATCCGCGATGAAAAGTGTGCCGTATCTCCGGCAAAGCTCCTGCGCCTTCACATAGAAATCGCCCTTCGGCGACTTACACCCCTTCCCCTGCACCGGCTCGATCACAAACCCGGCCACGTCGCCCTTCGCCAGCTCGCGCTCCAGTCCCGCCAGATCCTCCATCGCGATGCGGGTATCCCAGCCGTCCATGAGATTGCCGAAGCCTTCCGTAAAGCTGTCGCAGCCCATCAGCGAGAGCGACCCAAAGGTGAGCCCATGCCACGAACCTTGCAGCGCGAGGAAGCGTTTCCGTCCCGTCGCGGCCCGCGCGAATTTGAGCGCACCTTCGTTCGCTTCCGTGCCGGAGTTGCAAAAGAAAACCGCATCCAGATGCGCCGGCGTGCGCTTCGTAAGCGCCTCCGCCAGCAGACCGCTCAAGAGCGAGCAATCCATCTGCACCATATTCGGCAAATCCAGCGCCAGCACATCCTCGATCGCCTTCTTCACCACCGGATGATTCCGCCCGATATTAAAAACCGAATAGCCGCTCAGGAAATCGAGATAATCCCGATCGTCCATGTCATAGAGGTAGGCGCCTTCCGCCCGCGCATAAACTTTGTCGAAACCAATCACGCGTTGCGCGGCCACGAGGGTGCGGTTGAGGTGCCGCTCATGCAGATCATAGTTCTCGCCCAGCCGCGTCGCGACGATCTCCTTCAGGTCAAATGGCATGGGAGGTTCTATGCGATTTGCGCGTTGAAAGCAACTCGCCGAGCCCGGAACTCGCCGGCGAACGGCGACCGGCGCCACCCGCGCCCGCCGTCATCCCGAGCCGCGGAGACGGCCGCGGGATCTGCTCCAAAAACTTGGGCTTGGCAGGCTCCCCGTTTCGACCAAACTGGCATCCGCCATGCCTGCGTTTTGTCGCCCTGCTGCACCGAAGCCGAAACAGCCGAATATCCGTTTCCTATAATCTCTGTTAGGCCCGACCCGCACATCGTGAAACTCACATCAGCGGCGCTACTTTTCTTCGCGCACCTGAGCGCCACTCTTTTATCGATGCCGTTCTTCCACTCCGCGATGGACAAGTTATATCGCTCGGTCGGAAATGCTCCTGCCCAGCTGAGCTTTCTCGAGAGCATTGGCGCGCTCGTTTTTCAGTTGTTCACGATTCCGCTTCTGGTCAGTCGGCAGCTCGATCATTCATACTTTTATTCAGGCGAGGACATCGCTACCGTTCAGTCTGCGATCCTTCGACTGTCCGCGAACAGCCTTGTTTATGTCCTTGTCGCCTTTCTCATCATTTTGGCCTGGAAGACGATTTCTCGTCGCCGCCGTGAAAAGGCCTAGGCATTCGATTGAGCGAACGGCGGACCGCTGTGCGCGCCACTTGTGAGATGACTTCCACACTTCCACTCCGAGCGACGCGCGCTCTCGTCCGCCGTCGC
>JBDUAH010000044.1:0-12343 GCA_040004745.1 Chthoniobacterales bacterium
TGGGACCCGATTTGGGCCGTGACCTTGTTTTGCATAACTACTTTCTGGAAATGGCGAATTCCAGGCCGGTCACTTCTGATCGTAGGTTTCAACTCCGAACGCTTTCGGAGCTGAAACCTCAAATCAGAGGGTGACGTGTGGCCCGGCTCGCCGGGTTGTACTATCGGTTGAACGAATGGCGCCGAGCGGCGAACCGACGAGACGGAGGGAAACCAAAAACTGCCTGCGTTTACTTGCGCAGACCGAGCTTCGCGAGCAGGCCTTTATACCGCTCCGAGTTCGATTTGCTCAAATAATCGAGCAGGCTCCGGCGCACTGCCACCATCTTCAGGAGACCGCGGCGCGAGGAGTGATCCTTGGCGTGACTCTTGAGGTGGTCCGTGAGCTGCGCGATCCGACGCGTCAGGAGCGCGACTTGGACGTCGGCACTTCCGGTGTCTTTTTCGTGGAGCTGGAACTCCTTCATGTCCATCGTGTCACTGCTTTCTGCCATAGCGAAGGCCCAGTGTAGATGAAGAATCGGCTTTGGCAAGGGAAGCTCTGCCGCCTGTTTTTGCAGCATTAAAAACAACTCAGCTACATGTGGCGGCCGCGCGCAGAAAATGCCGCGCCCCACATCTATCCTTGAACGCTTAGGCTTCGGCGAAGTTGCCGAGCTTGCGGAATTTCTGGTAGCGCGCTTCCAGCAGCGCGTCCGTTTCGAGAGTGCTGAGGCGCTCGAGATTCCGACGAATGGCGCTGCCGAGATGCGCGGCGGCCATGTCGTGGTCGCGATGCGCGCCGCCTTCGGGTTCGGCGACCACTTCGTCGACGACGCCTAGTTTCATCAGGTCGTCCGCGGTGAGTTTGAGCGCTTCCGCGGCTTCGGCGGCATGGTGGCGATCTTTCCAGAGAATGGCGGAACACGCTTCCGGACTAATCACGGAATAGTAGGCGTTCTCCATGATCATGACTTGATCGGCGACACCGACACCCAGCGCGCCTCCGCTCCCGCCTTCACCGATCACGACCGCCACGATAGGCACGCGCAGGTTCATCATTTCGCGCAGGTTTACCGCGATCGCTTCCGCGATGTGGCGCTCCTCGGAGCCGATGCCGGGATACGCACCGGGCGTGTCGATGAGGCAAACTACCGGCATGCCGAATTTCTCCGCCAGGCGCATAACGCGGAGAGCTTTCCGGTACCCTTCCGGGTAGGCGCAGCCGAAATTGCGCAGGACGTTTTCCTTCGTGTTGCGTCCCTTTTGCTGGGTAATAACGGCGCAACGCCGGGCGCCCAGTTTCCCCAGCCCGCACGGCATGGCGCGATCGTCGCCATAGATACGGTCGCCGTGCAGCTCGACCCAATCGGTGAAGCAACGCGAGACGTAATCGAGCGCGAACGGTCTCTGGACATGACGAGCGATTTGCACGCGCTGCCATGCTGTCAGGCTATCGTAGATTTCGCGACGCGTTTCCTTGATCTTAACCTCCATCGATTCGACTTCCGCCTCAAAATCCAGCGAGTGCTCGTCGGAATGGCTTTTCAACTCCTGCAACCGCCGTTGCAGTTCCAGAATGGGCTTTTCGAAATCGAGCGGATGAACGTCCATCGCTAATCTGTAATGGTGACAGCGGTCTTCGTATTGACAAGGCCACTCAATTCTTCCACGTCCACTTGATCGAGACCGAAGCCGTTCGGCGGTGGCGGCACTCCGCCGGGTTCGGGCGTGCCGGGGCTCGGATGGGTAAAGAGGACGTAACCTGACGCCGCGAGGCGAATCCAGCGCGCGCTGCCGAGATATTCTTTGGTCCCAAAGCCGACGCGTTGGCCGTTGCGCCAGGCCATTGTCTCCGCCACGCGAGTGGTAACGCGCGACGCTTGTTTCGCGGTCAGGTTAGCGCTGCGTGCGCGATAGCGTTTGAAGAACGCGCCTTTATCCAGGAGCACGATGCTTTTCTCTTTCCGCTGGATGAAGAGCGAGAAGTCAGGGTGCGAGATCAGGAGTTTTTCACCGGTATGCAGCATCGTTCCGCTCAGATTATTCGTCCGCATGATGAGCTCGGGCGTGGTCTTGTTCTTCGCCGCTACCCGCGCGAGGACGTCGCCGCGCTTCACGACGTATTCGCCCTTCTCCGGCGACGGATATTTCGAGAGCAGGATGCTCATGTTGACCTCGCCGAGGATGTCTTTCGCCTCTTCGCTGTGCTGGCTATTGGGAAATTTTTGCAGGAATGCGATCAAGGCGCCGCGGGCTTCTGCCAGTTTTCCGTCCTGCCGTAATTTCGCCGCGGCCTCGAACTCCGGTCGGCTATTATCGACGCGCGCGATCTCCGGCACTTCACCGTTGCGCTCCGCGCGAATGGCCAGCTCCGGCTTCACGATGAGGTGATACCCGAAGAATCCCGCGCTCCCGAAGATGATCACGGCCAGGAGTAGAACGAAGAGCCATTTCATGCGTGGACGGATTTCATTTCCACTGTAAACCGGGACGCTCCGCTGTCGTCCCCGAAACTGCGCCACGCGCAGCTTTTCCCCGCCGTTTGCTCTGCCACCAGACGCTTGGCCGCTCAGCGTTTGTCTTCCGGGAGCCAGGTGAATTGGCAATCGCGGCAGTAAAATTCTTTTTCGATGATCTTGAGCGTGAAGAGCAGGTTCGCCAGCCAAGGCGTGAAAAAGCGGCGCGTCATTTGCGGGTACTCGATCCGAGGCGACTGGCAATTTGGGCAACGAATCGCGGCGCCGATCTCGGGATCGGTCGGTTCCCACTCAACCATCAGTTTATGAGCAGCCTCGAAATCCTGCTCGTCCACCATCACTGTCGCGCTCGCCCTCGCGTCGCCACCGAAGGCCACGTTCTGCATCTGGCGATCGCTATGGACATCGGCTTTAAATCCGGCCTGCTGGAGGCGCTCTTTCAGATGCTTTGCTTTGGCCGCTTCGTTGAACGTTGCAATCGTGACCATAAAAATCGGGCTTCCCGCCGATCAAACATCAACAACTGCTTTAGTGCAAGACTGGCGATCTTCCTCCTACTCCTAATCTTGATCCTAATCCTACTCTCTCCCGTGCGGCCGGAGGGTTATCAGAGTAGGAGAGAAATCAAATCCCGGGCGGCCGGAACCATTGGTAGAGCATGAAATAAACGACCACGCCGGTGACGGAAACGTAGAGCCAGATCGGCATCGTCCAGCGCCCCATGCGGCGATGTTTGTCCCAGCGCCGCCGACACGCCGGCACCACCGTCACAATCACGAGCGGCAAAACCGTGAACGCCAGCAACACGTGCGTAATCAGGATGGTGTAATAAATCGTCCGCACGATCCCCAGCGCGGTGAAGCGCACGGAACCAACATGCGCGTGATAGATGAGATAACTGGTCAGAAACGCCGACGAAGAAAGAATCGCCGTAATCATGCAGGCGATGTGTTGCCGCCAAAGACCGCGCCGGATGAGATACCAGCCAGTGGCGATGAAGACAGTGCTGAAAGCGTTGAGCGAAGCGTTCAGCGCCGGCAAATCAGAAATAGTCATGGCGGAAGGACGTTAGCAGATTGCGAAACGCGTGCTGCTCGCCAAACGAGGCACCGGCTACGGTGTCAACGCGCCGTCTGTCCGCTGAACTTGCGCGCTGGTCATCCCAAGCCGCGAAGCCACACGCCCCTTGAAATAATTCACACGCCCGACGACTGGGGAGTGTGCCCCAAAGCGTCATCGATCTGCCGCCACGGCGGAAAATCGCGCGCAGCTTCTACCGCCGCTGGACGTGGCGGCGCCAGCTTGCGGCCACCGGCCGGCGGCTCCTTTTTCTCGCGCTCATCGCGTTTCTGCTTTGGGGCGGCTGGTATCTGGCCAACAAGGGTTTCGGCCGCCAATGGCGCACCACTGTGGCGGACGAATTACGAAAGCGCGGCATTGAAGCCTCCGTCCGCCGGCTCACGCTCGATCCCTTCCGCGGGCTCGTGGCGCAGGACGTCCGCATTTACGAATTTAACGATCGCGACAAACCGATCGCCGTCATCAGCGAACTCTCGCTCGATATTAATTACGCGGCGCTGCTTCATCGTCAGCCATTCCTAAACGCGATCGATATTCGAAATGCGGATGTCACCTTTCCAAATCCCGGTGGCAATCCGAAGGCGCCGCGCGCGAACCTGAAGAACTTTCGCGCGCACGTTTATTTTCCGCCGGAGCGGATCTACATCAGCCAGGCGGAAGGAATTTTTTGCGGCATCCGTGTCTCGGCCACGGGGCAGTTGTTGAAACGCGAGGATTACCAGCCGGACCGCGTCGTCAGTGAAGAAGAATGGCGAAAGCGCTGGCAAATGCTGCAGCGCGTCGCCGCGGAGTTGCAAGCATTTCGCTTCGCCGGCGGGCCGCCTAATTTACAGGTCACTTTTACCGGAGACGTGGCGCAGATGGAAAACGCGCGCATCACCGCGACGCTGCGCGGTGATCGACTGGAGCGCGGCGGCTACGAAATCAAAACGCTCGAAGCCGCAGCCGAATGGGCCGACCAACATCTGCGCCTAACGAAATGGGAGTGGACCGACCAAGGTGGCGAATTCTCTGGTCAGGCGAGTTGGAATCTGGCCGATCGGCGGGGAGATTTTCAAATTCACAGCACGATTCTGGCAAAGGACGCCCTCGTGGCCTTCGGTCTCGGAAAAGTCTTGGCCGATGCAACGTTTGCAGGGGCGCCGCAAATCGAATTGTCCGGCTCCTTCGAGCTGACGGAACCAACGCCGCACTGGAATGTGATCGGGCGCGTCGCGCTGGGAAATTTCACCTACAAGGCGGTCTCCCTTCTCGGCCTCAGCGCCGATCTTTCATGGGATGGAGAACGCACCATGTTGCGCGACGTGCGGCTACGGCACGAGACCGGCGAAGTGTTGGCCAATTACCTCGATACGCCAGGCGATTTTCGCCTAACGATCGATAGTTCCGTCAATCCCGGCGCCTTCCGTTCGCTCGCCTCGGATGATCTCCAGGAATTTCTCGGCCGATGGGAATGGCCGCGTTCGCCCACGGTGCGGCTTAGCATTCACGGCCCGTCCCGCGAACCGGACCAATGGATCGGTGAGGGGACAGTGGCGTTGACGCGCACGCGATTTCGCGGCGTCTGGCTCGATAGTCTGAGCGCGGCGCTGCGCTTCGAAAACAAGGCGATCACGTTCGACGATCTGCGCGTGGCGCGCCCGGAGGGAGCCGGCACCGGCTCGTTCACCTACGATTACGGGAAACGCGAAGTGCGACTGCGCGACGTGAAAACGACGCTGCGACCGACGGATGTGATCAATTGGATTGAGCCGAAATTATCCAAGTTCGTCGCGCCTTACAAATTTCGCGCCGTCCCGCATCTCACCGCGAATGGCGTGGTGCAATATCGCGGCGGCAAGAATACGCATCTCGAAATCGCGATCGATGCGCCAGGCGGACTGGATTACGTCTTTCTCGGCAAGACCCTCCCTTTCGGGAAGACGCGCGGCGATCTCCTCATCACCGACGACCGCGTGCAGTTGCTCGGAATCGAGGGAGCGCTTTTCGACGGAACGGTGCAACTAGGCGCCGACATTTCGACTGCGAAAAAGGATAATCGCTTTACCGCGAAAATCGCCGTCGAAGGGATCGACTTTCCGCGCCTGACGGATCTCTATTTCAAATACGAAACCTCGCGCGGGCAGCTCTCCGGCACCTACGATTTCCAAGGGGTCGGGGACGAAGCGAAATTAATGCGCGGGGCAGGGAAGATCAGAATCTCTAACGGCAACGTCTTCGCCATCCCCGTGCTTGGACCGCTCTCGGGTTTCGTGGCGGAAATCCTGCCCGGCGCCGGCTACAGCGTGGCGAAGGAAGCAACCTCCAGTTTCACGATTAAAGAGGGTGTCATCCACACCGATGATTTCAAGGTTTCCGGAAAGCTTTTCGGCATGGTGGGCCACGGCGACATTCATTTCATCGAGAACCGGATCGACTTCGATGTCCGGATCAACGCCAGCGGTCCAGGGATCGTGCTGACCCCGGTCTACAAGCTTTTTGAATACAAGGGCGAAGGCAGCCTAACGAAACCAAATTGGCATCCAAAGCGATTTTGAGGAAGGCAACAGGAGTTCGCAAGGTCGAACGGATACCGAAGAAATCGGATCCAACTGGAATCCTCCTCGGCGCACACATGTCGATTAGCGGCGGGCTGCATCGCGCGCTCGAACGCGCGGCTTCGATCGAATGCTCGGCCATGCAGATTTTCGTGAAGAATAATATGCAGTGGTTTGCGCGGCCGTTGGAACGCGCGGAGATCCGGGCGTTTCTCGACCACACCCAACGAAAGCAAATCCGGGCCGCGTTCGCGCACGCGAATTACCTGATCAATCTGGCGGCCACGAATCCGCAATTTCACGCTAATTCCCTCCGCGCCCTTGCCGAAGAACTCACGCGCGCCGATCAGCTTGAACTCCCCTTTCTCGTCCTCCATCCCGGCGCTCATCTCGGCGCGGGCGAGGAAGCCGGTCTGGAGCGAATCGTAGCCTCGATCGATGCGGTTCACTCCGCGCTCCCGAAAACGAAAACCAAAATCGCGCTCGAAACAACGGCAGGCCAGGGCACAACCCTCGGCCACACGTTCGAGCAGATCGCGCATATCATTAGCAACGTACGCCAACCGGAGCGGCTCTGCGTTTGCCTCGATACTGCGCACGTTTTCGCGGCTGGCTACGACATCGCGACCGAGGCGGCCACGCGGAGAATGTTTATGCATTTTCAGCGCACGATTGGGCTCGATCGTCTCGCCGCGCTTCATCTCAACGACTCAAAAACCGCACGCGGATCCCGCGTCGATCGGCACGACCACATCGGGAAAGGGAAGATCGGCCTTGCCGCGTTTCGTGTCATCATGCGCGACCGGCGTTTCGCGAAGATTCCCAAAGTGCTGGAAACACCGAAGGGAAAGGAATTGAGCGAGGACATCGAGAACATGCATACTTTGCGTGCGCTCTCCGAATAACTTCACGCCGTATCGTCGTCCCGGATGCGCCGTCGACTTTTGCGTTTGCACAGCTGCCGCAAAACCACTCGATCAGATTCCTCGAGACCGAAAGGAGACTGGACCGACCCAGACGCGCCGCCCGCCGCTTGAACTGGGTAGTGCAGGGGCGGAGACAGGATCTTGAGGGAGCGTTTCCATGCGATAAAGGTATCATTCGGGCCCGGGCTTCGTGACCCGTAGCGCCTTCCTTCGGGGCAATGGAGAGGTGCGCTATCTGTCTTTCACGCGCTCGATGTGCGCGCCGAGCGATCCCAGCTTTTCGTCCAGGTGCTCGTAGCCGCGATCGATGTGATAAACGCGGCTGATTTCCGTCACGCCTTCCGCTTTCAAGCCCGCCAAAACCAACGCCGCCGAGGCACGCAAATCGCTCGCCATCACCGGCGCCGCAAAGAGTTTTTCCACGCCCTGGATGATAGCGGAATTTCCTTCTATCTGCACCTGCGCTCCCATGCGCTTGAGCTCGGCCACGTGCATGTAGCGTTGGGGAAAAATATTGTCCGTCACCACGCTGATCCCCGCGGTCGTGGCGAGGAGCGCGCACATCTGCGCCTGCATGTCGGTGGGGAAACCGGGATACGGCTCGGTGGCCAATTCCAGCGCCTTCGAAGTTCCATTCGGCGAAACGGTGATCGAGTCCTCCGTCGTCGTAATCTTGTAGCCGGCTTCGCTCAGTGCGGTCGTTAGGGCGCTAACGTGTTCCGGACTGACGCGGTTCACCGTCACACCTTTACCGCAGATCGCGCCAGCCACGAGGAATGTCCCCGCTTCAATCCGATCCGGAATGATATCGTGCTCGGCTCCGTGCAATTCCTTCACGCCTTCGATGATCAGGCGCCGCGTCCCCGCGCCTTCGATCTTCGCGCCCATCTTGTTGAGAAAATTCGCGAGATCGCAGACTTCCGGTTCGGAAGCCGCGCCTTCGATCACGGTCGTGCCTTCGGCGAGCACGGCGGCCATCATGATGTTGTCGGTCCCGAGCACCGTGGGTCCGAACTTCCCACGCAAATTGATCACCGTGCCTTTGAGTTCGTTGGTGAACATGCGCACATTCCCGCCTTCCACACGCACCGCCGCTCCGAGCGCTTCGAAGCCCTTCAAGTGCAAATCGATCGGCCGATCCCCGATCACGCAGCCGCCTGGCAATGACACCGTCGCCTCCCGGCAACGCGCCAGTAACGGCCCGAGCACGCAGACCGACGCGCGCATCTTCCGCACCACGTCGTAGGGCGCGACCGATTCCACCTTCTCCGCGCGCACCGTCACGGTGCCGCTGGCCCGTTCCACATCCGCGCCCAGATACATTAAAATCTGGAGCATGTAATTCGTGTCGCTTAAATCCGGGACACGATGGAGCACACATGGCTCCTTCGTCAGCAGCGTCGCCGCTAGAATAGGCAGGGCAGAGTTCTTCGATCCACTAACCCGGATCGAACCAGAAAGCGGATGACCGCCATGCACGAGAATTTTATCCATAACGAGCGAGGAGGAATCGTGTCACACCCGCGGAGTCATGTCTCTGTGAAATGTCGTGATAGTTGGCAGCCGCCAGCGCCGCCGACAAACCGTCTGCCTGTCCGATGCCGATCTCGAGCGCCAGCAGACCGCCCGGCGCCAGATGTTCTCCGGCCTGCGCGATCAGCTTGCGGATCATTTCATCGCCCGTCTCGCCCCCAAAAAGCGCCATTTCCGGATCGCGCAGAACTTCGCGCGAAAGCGATGCGCGATCCGTGCTCGGCACATATGGCAGATTGGCCACGATAAGATCGTATAAGTGCGTCACGGATGTCATCAGATCGCTCTCTTTAAACTGGACGCGATCCGGCAGGCCGAGGCGGTCCGCGTTTTCGCGCGCGAGAGCCAAGGCGTCCGGCGAGATGTCGACGGCGTCGACTTCTGCTTTCGTCAGGATTGCCGCGAGACTGAGGGCGATGACTCCACTCCCAGTGCCGACATCTAGAATCTTCATTTCCGGTTTCCGGTCGCTGCTCTCCGCAATCAAGAGTTCCACCAACTCTTCCGTCTCTGGACGCGGGATCAGGGCCCGTTTGTCGCAGAGGAAGCTGTGTCCGCAAAACTCCGCCGTCCCGAGTAAATGCTGCAACGGTTCGCCCTGGCCGCGTCGCCTAACGAGTTCACGCAAAGGAGCCAGTTCCGTCTCCCCAAGCGGCCGATCAAAATCCAGATAGAGCTCAATCCGCTTCCGCCCCAGCGCGTGCGCGAGCAGATGCTCCGCGTTTAACCGCGCGCTCTCGATCTCGCGCTTCTTGAAATAGGCGCTGGTCGATTGCAGGACCTCCAGAACGTTCACGCGAGGAAACGCGGACGCGCCATCAAGTGTGTCGTCCTTCGTCGAGGTCGAGGAGCTCGGCGATGGTGACGATGTCTTTTCGATCCCCGAATCCGAATTTCTCTTTCAGTTCGTTCAATCGATTCGTGGCCACGTCGTTCCAGCCAAATTTTGAAACGAACGACTTCCAGATAAAGAGATCGCCTTTGTCCAGGGGGCGCCCTTTCTCAAAGCACCAGTCCAGCACTTCCTCGTCAGTGCCGCCGGCTAGCGTGCGCTCGCACAAATTCGCGTAATCCACGCGCAAAAAGCCGAGGCAGCGCTTATCGAAGCCTTCGCCGAGATTGGCGTGATAATCTTCACTCAGCTCCCCGCGCGCGTGCAGCCGAATCTTATCGATCAGACGCGGGAACCACATCATGCCGCCGGTCATCTCTTTCGGGCTTTTTGGATAAGTGCTCATCGCCGGGGACGGTAGCTCTGGCGCTCGGACAAGCCAAACGCCATTCGGCCTCGGAAAAAATTCCATTCCACAGGGCCGCGGAACTGCGCGAAGATCCCGCCCAGCCATGCGCAAACCAGCCGCTCCCATTTCCGTCCGCGCGGGGCGCACCGAGTTCCTCAAGATCAACGCCGCGCGTCGCGATTGGCGCGACACCTACCACTGGATTCTGTCTCTCAGTTGGCCGTGGTTCGTCGTTTTTTTGCTCTGCGTTTACCTGCTCATCAATTTGCTTTTCGCCGCCGCTTACGCGTTCGGCGGGCCGTGCATTGGCGAAATGACGCCGGGCTCGTTTCCGGCCGCGTTTTTCTTCAGCATCGAGACGCTCGCCACCGTCGGCTACGGGCACATGTATCCGGCAAACCTTTACGGGCACGTCGTCGTCACGCTCGAAATCATGACTGGAATGTTTTGGCTGGCGGTCATCACCGGCCTGATTTTCGTCCGCTTCTCGCGGCCAACTGCGCGCATTCTTTTCAGTGACTCGATCGCGATTGGGAATTTCGATGGGCAACTCGCGCTCATGTTCCGCGTCGCCAATCTCCGCCACACCAGCATGGTGGAAGCGGAATTCCGAATGGTGTTCTCGCGCGACGAGATCGTTCGGGAAGGCAACGACGTCCGGCGCTTCTACGAGCTCAAGCTCTTCCCGGACCGGATGATCACCTTCCCCGCCGCGCTCGTGATTCGGCACTCGATCGATGAACAAAGTCCGCTCTTCGGCGCGACGGTGGAGACGCTGGAAGCGAGCGACGCCTTCTTCATCGCGTCCATCAATTCCATCGAAACCGTCATCCCCGCCTCCGTCCAAAGTCAGCAGGATTACTCGTGGGAAGACATCCGCTTTGGCGAACGTTTCGTGGACATTTACGAGGAAGATGAGAAGGGCCGCCTGCGAGTCGACTACGCTCGCCTGCACGAGACCGAGCCGGTCCCGTTAGCACACGAGAGGTGACGCCTCCGGGCGGTTGCGTCACCGCGCGAAAAGGGAGACATTATCTGCATGAAGTTGAAAAATGTGGCAGGAGGAATTGTTTTGCCGGCTTTGGGATTGTTCCTCGCCGCGGGTTGCACGACGAGCCAGCCGCTTGCGCGGAACCATACTTTGAATCAGGACAACACCGAGCGCGTTGCCTTCGTGACTGGATCTAACGTTCCGCAAAAAGTACGAGTCAAATCCATTGGCACGGACACTGCGCAAAACGTGCGCATCGTGACCCAGGAGGAGTTGATCCAAACCAATGGCGGTTTCGGCGTCGGCGGTATCTCGACCTACACCCGGTAGAATCGGGGAGGCAGCTCCTTTCGCTCATAACTTCCCTAACGACCGCAGACATTCGCGGCCAAGTGGAATCCGCTTGGCCGCATCTGTGTCACTGGGGAGGTCGATGTTCAACGCGAACGGGTAAGCCTTCCCGTCGCGCACCACCCACCCGACCCACCAACCGAGCTTCTCCTCGAAAAGCCAGCCAGCCTTGGCGTGCAATTCGTAAGCTTCCGTCGTCTCCGCCACGGTAATTTCCGTCACCGCGCGGATGGCCCCGCTGCTCACAGGCAGCTTTTTATCCACCAGTCGGCCCAGAAATTCCGTCTGTTCCACAGCTGAAATCGCGAGCGGGCCATCGAGCCAGAAACGATCCACCACCTCGCCGATTTCCATGTTGCCGTAGCCTAGCCTTTTCACACCCGCGCGCATCCGCTCCAGTCCGATCCGCCGGGCTAATTCCTGATAGATCGCCACGTTGGAAATCTTGATTGCATCGCGCAGACCCATGTCGCGTTCCCATTCCTTGATCCGCTGGGGCTTCCCGCCGTACGGCAGGATCTCGTCCACGTCCTTCACCGCGCCGGTGTCCAAACCGATGATCGAGTTCGCGATTTTGAAGGTGGACGCCGGCGTAAAGCGCTTCTTCGCCCGCGCTTCGTTCCAAACCAGCATCGTGTCCGCCTCGCGATCAAAAAGGACGAAGGTCCCGGTGACCCCCTGCGCCCTGAAGAGTTCTCCCAACCCGGAGACTTCGCGAAAAGTCTGCGCGGAAACCGTTTGCGCAGGTATCCAGAGAGCAAGAACCAGGAGAAAGAGCGAGGAGCGGTGGGTCATGAAGAGCGGAACTCTCCGGCAGACTACCGCAGGTGGGGCGGCACGATCAAATGTCCAGCCATTACGCCACATCCTGATTGCTCTCCCAAAACTTCGACTGGCGCTCATTAACGAATGATTGACAGCGATTATAAAACCTATAATGATCCGGGCCTGCGAAAAAACCTTGCACTTTCCGCCGCAAGCTGGCGAATTTCTCCCTCATGCACAACCTCTTAACGGTTAAGGAAACCGCCAAATACCTCCGGATTCCGCTTCCAACCGTTTACTATTTGGTGCAGCGCGGACAGTTGCCCGCCATTCAAATCGGCGGCCGTTGGCGGATCAAAAAGGCCGCGCTCGATAAAGATATCCTTAAAGAAGACAAGTCGGGCCAGCCGACCGTGCTCGTGGTGGATGACGATGAGAGCCTGCAGAATCTCTTCAAGCTT
>JBDUAH010000273.1:0-3647 GCA_040004745.1 Chthoniobacterales bacterium
TCATGGATGCAGTTGAGCACCGGATCGCGCTCCTGCTCTCGCAACAGGCGCAGATCTCCCAACAAACCATCGCTCGCCATCCGACCCGCCGGGCTCAGCGCGAGTTGCAAGAGTTCCCGGTCCTCGATCGTCACCACGCCTTCGCCGGGTCCGAGCTTCTCGACCACCTCACCGAAATCCCCGGGCAGCGTGCGCGACCAGCACAGAGCATTAACCCCCTGCGCGAACGGCGTCGCGACCAACTCCTCAAAGCTGTGCACAGTCTTGATCCGGAAATAATCGGGAGAGTCGATCACAGATGCCACGTGGAAAGGATCGTCCTGGAAGGGTGCATGAGGAAGGCCGGATGACGAAAAGTTGCATTATCGGGACGTCGGCCTCACAAACAACTGGACCGGGGACGTTTACGTCATTTGACGGCAAACGTTTCTGGACACGACGCCGGGCATGGCCGACGGACGGAGACACGAGAACGCGGGGTGGTCGGATTTCCGCTTGTCAATGCAGCGGGTGCGTGTGACCTTTCGCCTCTTTTTCCAAGGAACAGACATGGCTTTTGCAATTATCAAAACTGGCGGTCGGCAACATCGCGTCGCAGAAGGTGACATCATCGACGTGGATTTTCTCGATGCCGAGGTGGGCAAAGAGGGCGTGTTCGCCGATGTGCTCTTCATTGGTGACGGGGAGAACATGACGCATGGCAGTCCGCTGATCGAAGGCGCGACTGTCCATGGCGAAGTGCTCGAGCAGCGTAAGGATAAGAAGGTGATCGCCTTCAAGTATCGCCGCCGCAAGGGCTACCACCGGACGGTGGGGCATCGCCGGAAGCTCACCCGGATCAAAATTACCGACATCGATCTCGGTTCCGCAGCGAAGAAGTAACCCTCTCTAAATCTCATGGCACATAAAAAGGGACAAGGCAGCGTCAAGAATGGTCGGGATAGCGTCAGCAAGCGCCTGGGCGTGAAGAAATTTGGCAGTGAAGTGGTGGTGGCGGGCAATATCATTATTCGCCAGCGCGGGACGAAGTTCCAGCCGGGCAAGAACGTGGGGCTGGGCCGCGATTACACCATTTTCGCGCTGACGGACGGCCGGGTGAAGTTCGATCGCGCGGGTCGCAGGGTGAATGTGGAGCCGGTCGCTGCAGACTAGCGGCGAGGGCTGGTTTTCCGGATCTTTCGTTGGTGCGCGTGGTCTTGAGCAAGCTTTCGCGCGAGATCTTTAGGCGCAGCTTCGTGCGTAGGATAAACGCGACCATTGCCGTACGGCCTTCCGTTGTCCTATAAACGAGTCACGCGTATGAAATATCAAACCTACCTCCTCTTCGGCCCGCCCGGCAGCGGCAAGGGCACACAAGGGAAAACGCTCGGCACCATTCCGCGTTTTTTTCATTGCGCCTGCGGCGATGTTTTCCGCTCCATTGATACGCGAACGGAGGTAGGTCGCGCTTTTCTCGATTACTCGAGCAAAGGAGAGCTGGTGCCGGATGAGATCACGGTGAAGCTGTGGAAGGCCCGGATCGATGCCGCGGTGGATGGCCATAATTTCAAACCGGATATCGATACTCTGGTGCTGGATGGCATTCCGCGGAATGTCGGCCAGGCGAAGATCATGGATGAGCTGATCGATGTGGAGAAGGTCTTCCATCTTTCCTGTCCGAATCGGTCGGCGCTTTTCGAGCGCTTAAAGAAACGCGCGCTGAAGGATAATCGACTGGACGACGCGAACGAGGAAGTGATCAAACGTCGGCTCGCGACTTACGAGGATGAGTCGAAACCGGTCTTGGGCTATTACGGGGAGAAACGGATTACCTGCATCGATGCGACGGAGCCGCCGCACAAGGTTCTTCTGCACATCCTGGAAAGCGTGAACGGGGTGAATGGGGCGCATGAGCCAGCAACAGTTTGAGAATTTCACGGCTTCGAGCCTCTACTGCAATAAGTGCAAGGCCGCGATGCCGGTGCGCGAGCGGTTGCTGCTCGTGCTGCCGGAGAAGGAGATCTACGATTATCTCTGTACCGGATGCGCGGAGTCGGTGGGCCAGCGTGAGGTGACCGCGGGCGAAAAGTTGATGGCGCAAAGCGCGGCCGCGCGTCGTCCGCGACGCCGCGCGCCGGCGGTGATGCCGCGCATCCGGCTTTAACGCGCCACATGCGCGTTCTCTTCATTGGCACGGGCGAGATCGGCGTGCCGGTTTTGCGGTGGCTAATCGACTCGCCGGAGCACGAACTGGTGGGCGTGGTGACGCAGCCGGATAAGCCGGTGGGCCGGAGTCAGCGCGTGGAAGCGCCGCCGATCAAGGCGGCGTTGGGCGCGGTACCGGTTCCGGTTTTGCAACCGGAACGGATCAAACGGGAAGAGGCGATCGCGGAGATTCGGGCGCTGGAGCCGGAGGTGATCGTGGTGATGGCTTACGGGCAGATTCTGCCGCGGGCGGTGTTGGAGATTCCGCCGGTGGCGTGTTTGAATTTACACGCCTCGCTCTTGCCGAAGTATCGCGGGGCGGCGCCGATTCAGGCTGCCATTGCGACAGGGGAGCGCGAGACGGGGATTACGGTGATGTACATGGATGTGGGTTTGGACACGGGCGACATCCTGCTGGAATCGCGAATCGCGATTGCGGCGAACGAGACTGGCGGATCGTTGCACGATCGGCTGGGGGAAATCGCGCCAGAGGCGTTGGCAGAAGCGCTGGCTAAACTGGCGCACGGGAACGCGTCGCGCGTGCCGCAGAACAACGACGAGGCGACCCACGCGCCGAAACTCGAACGCGAGCATGGCCGCATCGATTGGTCCGAGCCTGCCGACGTCATCGAGCGGAAGATCCGCGCGTTTAATCCCTGGCCGGGCTCTTACGCGATCCTGCGGGATGGCGATGGGACCGATCTGAAGCTTAAGATTTTCTCCGCCAGCGTGAGTGACGCGAGTGGCCCGGCGCTTGGCCAAATCGCTGCTTCGCAAAACGACGGTTTGCTCATTGGCGCGAGCAATAACGCGCTCCGCCTACAAGAGGTGCAACTCGAGGGAAAGAAGCGCATGCGAGCTGCCGACTTGATCCGTGGCCACCCCTGGATCGCCTCTGCGACCATCGTTTTCCAAGGTCAGGCATAGCCGAAGCTGCAGCATCCACCTTGGCCAGTCGCGACGCTCCCACGTGCTCCCTGGCCGCAGAAGGCGGTTCGAGGGATCTCGCCGATGCTGCCGGATATGCTGCCCGGTGGGAGCGTGATTTTCCGCGCGACTGGGAGATCCTTCGACCGCGCTCCGCCGGCTCAGGATGACCTGCGGCGGAGGGGCGTCGGCTTCAGCGCGGTCCAATCGATTCGCAAAGGCGGATCACCCGCTCGGCATGGAGTCGTCGCGCCGCCCTGAAGTATCAAAAGAGAGGATCCACCCTCCCAGAGGCCGGGTCGGCTCCCTCGCTTCATTTTCCTTCCCAATCCCCTGCTCTTCTGTTTCATCTAGCCGGCCATGCAAAACGAAACAGCCGGCCCCGTCTATCGGCGGGTCGTGATCAAGCTTAGCGGCGAAGCGTTACGCGAACCTGGCTCGCGCGAGAACATCTCGCCGCAGATCGTGCGCGATATCGCGAAGTGCATCAAAAGTGTGCGGGATCTCGGCGTACAAACTTGCGTGGTCATCGGCGG
>JBDUAH010000274.1:0-3633 GCA_040004745.1 Chthoniobacterales bacterium
GCGTGACCGGCATGGTTGCGGCGGGGGAGATTTTGCCGGTGGAGGTTTTGATGAAATCGGCGCCGGCGCGCATCGCGATGTCGCTGGCGATGCGGACGTTGTCGTAGGTTTGGAGTTCGCCGGTTTCGAGGATGACTTTTAGATGCGCTTCGCCGCAGGCTTCCTTGGTGGCGGCGATTTCGTCGGCGATGCGGTTATGGTTACCTGTGAGGAAAACTCCGCGATCGATGACCATGTCGATCTCATCCGCGCCATCGCCGGCGGCGCTGCGGACTTCCTGCAGCTTTAAGCGCAGGGGCATGAGGCCGGTGGGGAAGGCGGTGGCGACGGAGGCGACTTTGACGCCGGAATCGCCGAGGAACTTTTTCGCCGCGCGGACAAGATTCGGATAAACGCAGACCGCGGCGCAGGACGGCACTTCGTAGCGGGGCGCCATCGGCTGCATCGCTTTGCGGCAGAGGAAGGCGACTTTGCCGGGCGTGTCTTTTCCTTCCAGCGTGGTCAGGTCCATCATGGAGATGGCGAGCTTGAGGCCGGAAAGCTTGGCGGATGTTTTGATGCTGCGCTTGCCGAACGCAGCGGCCCGCTCTTCGACCATGATCTGGTCGATGGTGGGGATGGGCTCGGCGCGGCGGGACGCCGGAGCGGCGGACAGAGTGGCAACGGCTTTCATGAGATCGCGGAGACTGCTACTCGAAGAGGTAGGCGTCTCGCGCGGTCGATGTCAAGCATGCCGCAAATCCGCCAGACGGCGGTGTTTCGGAGGCGCCTCCGGGAGTCAACTAAGAGGCGCGGGATTAGCGCGCGAGGACGACGTCTTTTTTCGTCCAGGCGTGCGTGCCCTGGCAGTGCGGGCAGGCCCCTTTCTGCTGCTTGAGCTTGGTCGAGCCCCAGGATTCTTCTTCCACGGTTTGGCCGGTGGCCGTGAGCTTCGCGGTGGACGGGCAACGAACAAGAACGCGTTTAATCATGGAATCGTGGGGTAGGGGTTGACTGCCTTGAGGAAAATTTGGGTTAGCCGAGTCGGTAAACGATTCGGGCTTTGTCGATGTCGTACGGCGACATCTGAAGTTTCACCCGATCACCAGTGGTAAGGCGGATGAAACGCTTGCGCATTTTGCCCGAGATGTGGGCGAGGACGGTGTGGTCGTTAGCCAACTGCACGCGGAACATGGTGCCCGCGAGGACGGAAGTTATCTTCCCTTCGAGTTCGATCGCTTTTTTTGGATCCATAGAGATGCGAAACCGGCGCCCGAGTTTAAGGAGCGCCGGCTCGCAGAATCAAATCAGCGGGCTAGTAACGTCCGCCGGCGGACTGGCGCGGCCGCTCTTCGCGAGGGCGCGCTTCATTGACGGTGAGGGTGCGTCCTTGCACTTCCTTGCCGTTGAAGGCGGCCATGGCGGCGTTGCCTTCGGTCGCATCGTTCATGGTGACGAAAGCAAAACCGCGGGAACGGCCCGTGGTGCGATCCATCATCAGCGCCACCTCGGCGACTTTACCGTGCTGTTCAAACATGTCCTGGAGATCGTTTTCTGTCGTCTCAAAGGAGAGATTACCTACGTACAATTTCATCTTTTATTAAACTTGGAGCGAAAGACCGCCAGCTACAGAGCCGTTCCCGAGAATCGGGTTTCAGAGTCATCAATGAGGAGTCTCAACTGACGATCTACCATGCAACGAACAAAACAGGACTTCTTCCAAGAGGCCGGGAGTATGGCGCATCTCCGGGGAAATACAACCGCTGGTTTCGGGGCGAGTTCGAAAGCGGGGGAGCTACAAAAGGAGGCGCCGATTGTTTGCTTGGTGTGTGGCGGACGCAATTTTTGGGTGCAGCCACTATTCATGCGAGGGATGGGTGAGATTTTTCCGAATAGCGACCGCGCTGGCTTCAACGCTGCTGCCGCTGAGGACGAATGCCGCTTCCGAACTCCGCGGAGCGTGGGTAGCGACGGTGCACAACATCGATTGGCCCTTAAAGCCGGGACAGTCGGGGGCCACACAAAAATCCCAACTGCGCGCCATTCTCGACCGCGCCATAGAGCTGAAGCTCAATGCCATCCTGCTCCAAGTGCGGCCGGCGAGCGACGCATTTTATTCCTCGAGTAAGGAGACGGGCTCGCAATTCCTGAGCGGAAAACAAGGTGGCGGTCCTGGCTATGATCCGCTCGCCTTTGCCATCGCGGAAGCACACCAGCGCGGAATCGAGTCGCACGCGTGGATCAATCTTTTCCTGCCGGTCGTGATTCTGGGAGAGACCGGAACCGGTAACGCCCTTCTCGCGCACGCGATTCACAATTCGTCTCTGTGGGCGCAGAAGCCGTCTCTCTCTTTCAATGCCTCCGCCATGAGCGCGAGCGCGGCGCTTTCACCGTTCGCTCCGAGGCGTTTTTTCTTGCTCGGAAACCGTTCCGTGAAGCACCGTTGGCGTGCCTGGAGGGATTCGAACCCCCAACCTGCTGATCCGAAGTCAGCTGCTCTATCCGGTTGAGCGACAGACACACGACTCGGATGTAATGGGACATCGGTCCCGATTTGGCGCAAAGATAAACGGCGTCGCGCTGGAAGCGGCCGATTGAGAGAGCGAAAGCGCGCGCTTACGCGGCGATTTGCGCCAGCATCGTCGAATCGTCGAGAGCCGCGATGAGTTCGCAACCGATGATCAATTTCTCGAGATTCTCACACTGCTGGAGCGTGCGATCTGAAAGCAAGCGTTGCCAGAAGTTGGGTTCGGCTTGATTAAAAGGAGGATGACGGTCTGGATTGATCACATCATTCGGATTTAGCAGTGGCCATGCCAATCCGGCTTCGGATACCAAGGCGAGGTGTATAAGAAAAGAGGTGGGGTGGCCAACGGGACTCGAACCCGCAACAGCCAGAATCACAATCTGGAGCTCTACCATTGAGCTATGGCCACCAACGGAGTTGAGATTGTAGTTTTTCGGGGCCGAGATTGCAAAGACAAAGCGCAGCGCGGCTGGCACGTCGCCCGCTTTATCCGAGATTGCCATGCACCCCACCGTTGCAACTCTCGCCTGCTCACGTATCGTCCGCTTCCTCTGCGCATGAAGAAAATCGGTCTGTTCTTATTCGCCGGTTTCCTGCTCTGCGCGATGCCGCTCCGGCTGTGGGCGCAGAGCGAGGATCCGAGTGAAGTCTTCCTCAAGGCTTACATGACCTCCCAGCAGGGTGAGAAGCTCGAGCACGATAATCAGTTCAAAACGGCGCTGGGGAAATTCCAGGCCGCGGGGAGTCTGCTCGAAAGTCTGCGCAAAGCCCACGCGGAGTGGCAGCCCGCGATTGTGGAATACCGTGCGCGCAAAATCGGCGAAAGCATCCAGCGCGTGCAGGGAAAAATTGGCACGCAGCAGGATTTGTCGGCTACGAGTGAGTTGCCGCCGTCTGCGCCGGGGCTCCTGCCTCAAGTGCCTGGCCCGGCTGAGCCCAGCGTAGAAGTCGGGACTCGTTCTGGTGAGGCGCGAATTCCGCTCCCAACGCCGGCCGTGCCACGCCCCACGGCTGCACCCACTGCGGTCGTAGCGGCCACGCCGAACGAGGCAGCGATCAAGGAAGCGACCAGGAAATTGCAGGACAAGGTGGATCAGCTGCAATCCGAGCTGCAGAAAACGCGGAAA
>JBDUAH010000045.1:0-12256 GCA_040004745.1 Chthoniobacterales bacterium
CCGGGATGGTTACGAAAGCGCGGGGACGAGCGGCAGTAATCTTCCTTCTTCGAGATCTTCGAAGCGTTATCTGACCTTGAGAAACCCGCGACCGAGCGGGCTCGACGGCACGAAGCCTATTCCTAGCTCGCGGCGCGTTTCCAGCACTTCGTCTTCCGGACCGCGCGTCCACCACAGCGAGTATTCCGATTGGACGTCGGTGATCGGGTGAACCACATGCGCTCGCCGAATGGTCGCCGCGATTCCCCCTTATCGCGCCTGCCGTAAACATCCGACATGCCCATGCAGCCGAGGCCGAGCGCGGAAACTGTCGGCCCACCGCGCCCTAGTTTTCGTTGTTTCATGTTTGTCCGATCCAGGTGCGTGGCGTGAGGTCATCCCAACGCTCGCGGATGGCGTTGTATTCGGCTTCGTTCAGCATCCCGGCTTCCAAAGACTCCGCGTTCTCCCGCCAGCGCTCCGGTTTCGTGGTCCCGACAATGGCCGTGTGCACACCGGGTGTGCTCAAAGTGAAACGGAGCGCATGCGCGACCGATTGCTCCAGCGAGCGGTCGCGAATGAAATCGTAGTTCAGCTTTCGCAGCCGATCCCAATAGGTGTGCTGATAGGAATCGATCGGTTTGTGGTTCGCTTTCCAAGCGGCGTTGGCGATGGGGCGCTTAGCGATTACACCCATCTCGCGTTCGCGGGCGAGGGGAATCGTGAGATGGATCGCTTCCTGATCGGCGATGTTTACCGAAGTCTGCAGCGTATCGAACGCGCCCGATTCCACCGCGAACTTCGCTGCCGTGCTGTCGCCGCTGTAGCCGATGTAACGCGTGTAGCCGCGTTCGCGCGCGGTCTCTAACGCAGCGATGACGTCGCCCTTTTTAAGCGCGCTTTCGGAGCAGGTGTGCAATTGCACGAGATCCACGCGGTCGGTCTTTAGCCGGCGCAAACTGCGCTCGATGCTTTCGAGAATGGAAGCAGGGGACCAGTCTTCGCTGCCCACTCCGCGCGGGTGACCTACCTTGGTGGAGAGATAAAATTCATCACGCCGATGACTCGCCACTTGGCCGATCATTTCCTCGCTCGTCTCGTAGCACTCCGCGGTATCGATCAAGTTCAGGCCGGCATCGAGCGCGCTGTTGAGCAATTTTTCCACCGTCTCAGCTGCGATGCCTTCGTACCCGATCTCGGCTCCGCCGAAACCGAGGACCGAGACGCGCACATCCGTTTTGCCGAGTTGTCTCCGTTCCATTTCAGTCAAAGCGTAGACGAACGAGTTTGCGGCTCAACGATTTTACGCGGCAGACGCGGGCGAATAGGAACGTCCTTTCCAGACCGCGGGGCGTTTGCGGAGCGAGCGAAAAAAGGCGTCCCACTGAATTGCGACCAGCAGGCAAATCCCAAGGGGGTGGAGAAGCGCGCCGAGGAGCGATTGGCGGAAGCGGCAGACTGCGATCAAGCGTGGCAAGAGGACTGCGACCGAAGCGATCAACGTCAGGGCTGACGGCGTGAGCGCCAAAAGGATCAGTGGGAGCACCTGTCCGCCGAGCAGAAGAAGCGTGGCCGGGACAATGAGTTGGCCGGAGCCGAGGCCTTCGTGCGCGTTCTTGGAAAAACCGTTCCAGACCTCCGATGCGCGGTGATACATCCGACAATGGAATGTGTCGGTCGCGTCGAAAAGATCGGTCGTTAGGCCGTGGGATCGGAAATGGCGAGCCAGTGCAACGGCGTCGTGGATGCGATTGGCAATCGCGGCGTGGCCCCCAGTTTGCTCATAAGCGACACGCCGCACCGCGAGAATTTGGCCGCAAGCCGCAGCGAAGCGCGGATCGGTCGTGGAACGCATGCGGCCGAGCGGGAGAAAGCCGAGCAGCACAAAATGGATCAACGGCACGATCATTTTCTCGAGCAGCCCGGCCGTTTCTTCCCGCGGCACTCCGCTGATGAGAGCGGAGCCATTTTTTTCGGCAAACTGCGCGAGCCGCGCGAGTGATTCAGGTCGCGAGACGCGCACGTCGGCGTCCATGAAGACAAGCAGCGGATATCGAGCGAAGCCGGCGAGCTGATGGCAGGCGGAATTCTTTCCGATCCAGTCGGCCGGCAGAGGTTGCGCGGTTTCGAGCCGAACGCGCAGATCCACTGCCGCGAACTCGTTAACGATGTTTGACGTCGCGTCCTGTGATTGGTCGTCGAGCACGATGACTTCGAATTCGATATTCTCGCTATCCAAAACGGACTTAAGCGCGTTCGCGATGTTGGCGGCTTCATTACGCGCTGGGATAAGGACGGAACAAGCGAGAAGGCTCGCGCCTTGCGGGGGCAACGGCCGATATCGCAAAAGATTGCGCAGGAAGAGGATCGTGGGAGCGACCGCCAGGAGACAACTCGCGACAGCGATCCAAGTGATCACCGCGTCACCTCGGCCGGATGCTCGCGCTCAAATTCCTGCCCGCGAATTCGCGCCCGCAGCCAGCGCCAGAAATCGTAAACGGCGCTCACGCCGGACGAACCTTCGTTCATCGTGATCCATTCGCTCGCATCGCGCTGGCTGGAGTGTGCGGCGAGTTTGTCCTGCGTAGCGGCCAACGCGACGCTGAATTTTTTCGTCCATTCTTGCGCACTTCCAGACGGATCGCTGCCGGTGACGATGGAAGCGCCAAACGATACCAAAATCTCGGGACGAGAGTCGTTCCAGAACGTGTATTCGAACGCGAGCGGAAGAAATATAGTGTCCACGGCCTTTGCCGCGAGAGCACCCAAGCCGTTCTGCAAACGCAGCGGACGTTCCCGGACATCACTGAACCGACCTTGCGGAGTGAGCCAGATCACGTTGCTCGGCGAGGAGAGGATGGCGCGGGAAACGCGCAGAAATTTCAGAGCTCCTCGCACTGACGGCTCAACGCCGAAAAATCCGAGATGCCGAAAGAATTTGTAGCGCTGCAGCATTGAATCCTCGATCGGCGCAAAGGAAGTGCGTTCCGGGAACAACTGTCGCGCCAGGATGAGGCAGGCGAGCGGATCCCACCATGAAGCGTGATTGAGAAAAATGACAACGGGACGCGCAGGATCACGCGGCGGTAAACCGTCTTTCAAAATTCGCACCGCGTGAAACCGACGACGAAGGAATCTGCGAGAGTAGGCTGAGAATGCTTTCAGCAAGCTCGGAACGACTCGCGGGAGGTCAGCGCTTTTCGCTGCAGAATCCGCAGGTTTCATCGCGCCGGTGCAAGTTCACGCTCCGGAGCTGTCCGCGCAGAGTTTTCTCCAAAGCCCTCGTGATCGAGCGCATCGGCGGCGATCCAGCCGGACATCAAAACCATTGGCATGCCCGGGCCCGGATGCGCGGCGCCGCCGGCGAGGTAAAGTCCGCGCACGTCGGGGCTGCGATTACCCGGCTTGAACGCACCCAGAAATTTTCCGTGACTGGCGAGGCCGTAAATTGCGCCGTCGAGCACGTGATAGCGGTCGTGAATATCCTGAGGAGTCAGGGCGCTCTCGTAGACGATGCGCGATTCGAGGTCCGGCATTTTGCCGGTGCGCTTGAGCTTCTCTAAAATGACGCGCCGATATTTTGGTAGCATCGCTTTCCAATCGTGATGCGGTCGCAGGTAAGGAGCGTGGACCAAAACGTAGAGTGCCTCTCCGCCGGGTGGGGCAGTTTCGGGTTCGCTGCATGTCGTCGCTGCGAGATAGCAGGTGGGATCCGGCGCGGGCTCGCCCTTTTCGTAAATCCACTCGAACTCTTCCTCTGGATCGCGGCTAAACACGAAGTCGTGATGTGCGAGATGCTCGTAGCGCTTGTTCAGGCCGAGATAAAGCACGACGCCGGAACAGGCGGGCTCATACTTTCGCCGATGCGCGAAGGCGTTACTGGCTGGCCCGTTAAGCAATTCGCGATGTGTGCGAACGGAGTCGCAATTCGAAATCACCGCGTCGAAGCAGATCTCCTCGCCAGCGTCCGTGCGGACACCGGTGACGCCGCTGTTCCGCGTCAGAATCTTATCGACCTTCGTGCCGGTTCGGAATTCGACGCCCAACTCCGTGGCCAGCTTCGTTAACGCTTCCGGTACTGCGCGCGTCCCACCCATCGGATACCAAATGCCTTCCTCGGTCTGCATGTGCGCGATGCCGCAGAGCACCGCGGGCGAACCGGCCGGCGACGACCCGACATACTGCGTGAAGTGATCGATCATCTGCGCCACCCGCAGATCCGGTGTGAATTTGCGCACCGTACTGGCGACCGAGTGCCCCATTCGCAGCGCCAGAACATCGCCGAGCATTTTCGGATCGAACGAGGCCTTCCAGTCGAACATGTCGAGTATTCCGCCGATGGATTTGTAGAAAAAGTGGCGCTTGGAAATTCCGTGCAGCCGCGCGCTGTAGTCGATGAAATCGCGATAGCGCTGACCGGAATTTGTCCCGGGCACGAAGGCGTCGAGCGTTTGCGCCATGGCGGCGGGATCTTGCGCAAGGTCCAGGGTGGAACCGTCCTCGAAGAAGCAACGCCATTGCGGATCGAGCCGCTTGAGTTCCAAGTAATCTTCCAAGCGCGCACCGGCCTCTTGGAAGATGCGGTAGAGGACAGATGGAACCGTCACGATGGTCGGGCCCATATCGAAACGAAAGCCGTCCTCCCGCAGTTGCGCAGCTTTGCCGCCTAACCAGTCGTTGCGCTCCAGGAGCATCACTTTGTGTCCGCGCGCAGCCAGCACGCAGGCGGCGGAGAGACCGCCGAGACCGCCGCCGATGATTCCTACTTGCTTCATCGTGTTCCTTTCGTGGATTTGATTCGATCAAGCAGAGCACGCATCAGGGAGCGCGCTGCGCCGAAGCGTTGGAGGCCTTCGCCATGCACGGCCTGAAGATAGGAAGAAAAAAGCTGCGCGTCATTCGCGCCCGGCTCTTCGAGATGAGGGTGCCGGCCGCGGCGGCGCACCGCCACGACATGCGGGAAGGTCAGCTCGAGCAAACCTTCTTCGCCCCGGGTGGTGCCGAAGCCGCTGGCTTTCACTCCGCCGAAGGGCATCCGCGGATCGGCTGTGGGAGCGATGAGATCGTTGATCAGAACGAAGCCTGTTTTGATTCTTTGCGCAGCGGCTTGAGCCTTCGCTACATCCCGCGAAAAGATCGAGGCTCCCAGCGCGAATTCGGAAGCGTTGGCGACTTCCAGGGCGATCGTCTCGCTCGGAACAGATTCCATCGTCGGGGCAGAAAGCTGCGCGGCGTTGAGGCGTTGCTGCAGAGAGTCGGCGACGGATTCGATGACAATCAGCCGACGTGGAGCGATGCAGGTTTCGCCGCCGTTTAAACTGATGCCGAAGCGGAGGGCACGCACGACCAGATCGAGATCGGCATCGGCAAAAACGAGCACCGCGTCTTTGCCCGAAAGCTCCATCACGGAAGGCGTGTCGGTGTCAGCCAGTCTAACGAGAACATCACGGCCATTCTCCGACGAACCGGTGAAGATGACTTTGTCGACGCCGGCGTCGATGGCGTGATGCGCGGCTTCCGCGCCCTCGGGCAGGACCGTGAGCAAGCCTGGATCGAGGCCCGCGTTCTGAGTCACCTTTGCGAATTGAAGAGCCACGTCGCGTGTGCCGGGCGCGGGTTTCAGGAGGACGGAATTGCCGACGGCAAGAGCATGCAGCGCATGAACGGCCGGCAGGAAGAGCGGATAATTTCCCGGGCCGATGACGAGCACGAGGCCAACCGGCATGCGCTCTACCGTGAAGGAAACTCCCTGCATCCAGAAAGGCCGTCCTCTACTCCCGAAAGACCGCGACTGAAGGACGCGGGTCGCATTTTTCTCCAGCCACCGGCACGCGTCGGCCAGCGGCAGAATTTCTGAAACAAGCTTTTCCGCGACGGGTCGGTTACTCACTGCGGCGGCGGCCTCGGCCAAGCGTTCGGCATCGGCGGCCAGCGCGTGGCGAATCTTCCGAATAATTAGCAACCGCTGCGCGATGGGCTGACTGGACCAACGCGACTGAGCCTGGCGCGCGACTTCGTGCGCCAGGTATGAGCGTGTGGTCTGGGGTTTGGCTACGGCATGCATCAGGCAGGCTCCAAATCCATCGCCAAAGCTCGCCCCGCGGGGACTGAGTTGACCGGTGGCGCAATTCCCAGATCAGCCAGCAGGAGACGTGAGCTGATGCGCGCGGATTCGAAAATAACCGGCAAGCCGCTGCCGGGATGCGTGCCGCCGCCGACGAGATACATCCCGTCCACATCTTCGAAACGGTTCCGTGGCCGCAGATGTAACATCTGATCGAGACTATGGGCGAGATTGAAGGTCGCGCCTTGGTGGATCTCGTATTTCGTGTCCCAATCCGCCGGCGTGATGATGCGCTCGAAACGAATCCGGCGTTCCACATCTGTGAATCCGGCCTTCTCGATCTGGCGCAACATTTTCGCGCGGTAGCGATCGCGTTCTTGGGACCAATCAACGTTTGCGTGCTGGTGCGTGACCGGCGCCAAAATATAGAGCGCACTCATGCCGCGGGGCGCCAAAGTCGGATCGGTAACACACGCATTCTGCACATAGAACGAGGGATCATCGGAGAGCACATGCTGATTCTCGATCTCGTCCAGATTCCGTGCGTAATCCGTCGCGATGTGAATGTTGTGATGCGGCAGATCGAAAGTTCCCTCCACGCCGAGATACATCATGAAGGTGGAGCAGGAGAATTTCTTCCCGGCAATCTTGCGATCCGTCCAGCGTCCGCGCAGGCGATCGGGCACGAGGCGGTGCATGGCGCGGGCGAAATCGGCATTCATCACAATCGCGTCCGCTTTCTCTTCACCGGCGGCAGTGCGGACCCCGACGGCACGCTTGCCCTGGAAGAGGACTTCTTCGACGGGCGAGTCGGTTCGGATTTCAACACCGAGCCGTTGCGCGACGCGGCCCATGGCTGCGGTCACGGCAGCGCAACCGCCGATCGGATGGAAGACTCCGTATTCGTACTCCAGAAAGGAGAGAATCGAAAAGAGACTCGGGCAGCGAAAAGGTGACATGCCGAGATATTTCGATTGAAAGGAAAAGGCCAACCGGATGCGCGGGTCTTTGAAAAAGCGCGTGAGGTAGGTATCGATCGACTGATGCGGCCGGAGCATCGGCAGCATCTTCAAGAGCCGGACATTGATCAGATCCTGCCAACCGAGGAATGAGCTCTCAAGGCACGGCTCCATCCGCTCGAGCTTGGCGCGGTTCTCCGTCATGAAACGGCGGAAGCCGGGCGCGTCGTTGGGCGCAATCGCGGCGATCTCTTGTTCCATGCGAGCGATGTCTGGGGTGGCGTTAATCTCGCCGCCTTGCCCGAAGATGATGCGGTATTGCGGATCGAGACGCGCCATTTTCACCTCTTCCTTCAGAGAAGTGCCGGCCGCGGCGAAGATTTCCTCCAGCACCCGCGGATAGAGGAAGAAGGTGGGGCCGAGATCAAACTTGAAGCCGTCCGCTTCGATCAAGGAAGTGCGACCGCCAATGGTCGGAAGACGCTCGACGATTTTCACCCTCGCGCCGGCGGCCGCTAAAAGGATGGCAGAGGCCAGACCGCCAGGACCCGCCCCGATGATAATGACTTTCTTACTCATGGCTGGCGGCGGGGATCAAAATTGTGGCTCACCAATTCTATTACTCCACAGCCGTGCGGATCGATGCATGACTCCGGGAATTTCAGGGAGAGATTGATTAGAGGGTTTGTTTTTGCTTCCAATGCATCAGTTGTACAATTTTTGACTAACTTGTCAATATTTTGTCTCACTAATAATTTCCAAGTGCAGGACGCTATTTCCCAGGCTGCTCGTGAACTTTGTCTTGCTTTGTATTGATATTGTCTAATGTTCGCTTGCGATATGGCCGGCGTTTACCACTCCATCAAAATCGTTGCGAAGAAGACGGGTTTGTCCGCCCACGTCATTAGGGTGTGGGAAAAGCGCTACGGCGCTGTGGAGCCGCAGCGCACAGTCACAAATCGGAGGCTATATTCGGACGAGGAGATTGAGCGGCTCAGTTTTCTCCGCCAGGCGACCGCCGCCGGGCACAGCATCGGACATATTGCCAATCTGCCGACATCCGAACTCCAGAGGCTGGTGTCCAGTGCGGAGGTCGGTGAGCCCGCGCCAGCCAGGGAGCGAGGTTCGGTTTCGCCGGCCCAGTCGTTTCACGATTCCTGTCTCGTGGCCGTGAGAGAATTGGATGGGAACAGCTTGGACGAAGCCCTGCAGAGAGCCCTGATCGCCTTGGGACATCAGGGGCTTTTGCGGCAAGTCGCGGGGCCGCTCGCGCACACGATCGGCGAACTCTGGCGGTCCGGCGTGGTCACGGCCGCGCACGAACATTTCCTCACCGCTCGCCTAACGATATTCCTCGGTCAGCTCTCAGGAGAGTTCCCAATTTCTGTTTTGGCACCGAGGATCATCGTCGCCACTCCTGCCGGACAGGTGCACGAACTCGGGGCCGTGATAGTCAACGCAGCCGCCGCTCAGGTGGGTTGGCGGACTACCTACTTGGGCGTCAGTCTGCCGGCAGCGGAGATCGCCGGTGCCGCCCGGCAAATGCACGCGTCGGTAGTCGCGCTGAGCATCGTTTATCCGGAGGACGATCCCACTACTCCGCAAGAACTCATCAACCTGCACCGGTTCCTGCCCAGCGGGACGAAGGTCCTCGCCGGTGGGCGCGCCGCGCGCGGTTATCGCGAGACGTTGGCGCAGATCGGCGCGGAGTTAACCGAAAGCATTGATGAGTTTTGCACTCGTCTCGATGATCTGCGCCGCTCGCCGCGAACGAAATCAGAATGAAAATCCACACGTTAGACCGCGAACTCCATCTGGTCCGACCGCGCTCCGAGGTCTTCCCATTTTTTGCTGATGCCACGAATCTGGAAGTGCTCACTCCGCCATCGCTCAAGTTTCAAATTCTTTCGCCACGCCCGATTCGGATGCAGGTGGGAACGTTGATCGATTATCGCATCACCATCCGCGGCTTCCCGATGCATTGGCGAAGTGAGATCACGGTATGGGAGCCGCCCTTCCGTTTTGTCGACGAGCAGCGTCGCGGACCCTATCGGCTTTGGCGGCACGAGCACGAATTCATCGAGCGAGATAGCGAAACCATCATCTCGGACCGGGTCCGATATGCGGTGCCGTTCGACTTTATCACGCACCGCTGGCTGGTGCGTCCGGAAATCGAACGGATCTTCGACTTTCGCACACAAAAAATGCACGAGGTGTTTCCTCCGGTGGATCAGCAACTCTCATACGCTCAAGTGTAGTTAAGTGACTCGTGAGGGAGGCGGCGCGAGGATGCGCCGCATTCCAAAGCGCTTGCGCGCGAAATTTTTCGCTGACGTAGTCTGCTTTGGAGTGCGCTGCGTCCTCGCACCGCTTTCCTCACGCGTGGCCGCGTCGAGGCAGGTCGCCTTCACAATTCCGACTCAGAAACGGAGTCGAGTCATTCCCGCGCCGGCTTCGATCACGCCGATGCGTTTGGCTTTCAAGCCGGACACAACAGCCTGCGCATTTTTCTGAGAAACGATCAAGACCATACCGATGCCCATGTTGAAAACCTGATACATTTCTTCGCGAGGGACGCGGCCATGTTTTGCCAGAAGCTCGAAAATCGTGGGCACCTTCCACGCGGCGGTATCGATCACGGCATCACAATCTTTCGGCAAAACGCGCGGCAGATTATCGATCAGTCCGCCGCCGGTGATGTGAGCCAGGCCGTGCAATTGATCAATCGGGATGCGGGCGAGGCGCGGCTGGTAATTGGTATGCGTGCGGAGCAGTTCGTCGCCTAACGATTTGTTCAGGCCCGGCAGCTTCGCATCGGATTTGAGACGCATCTGCTGGAAGAGAATCTTGCGCGCGAGCGAGTAGCCGTTGGTGTGCAGTCCGTTCGACGGCAGGCCGAGAATAACGTCGCCGCGGCGAATGCGGCTGCCGTCGATCATTTTTTTGCGATCAACCACCCCCACGATGCAACCAGCGAGATCGTATTCGCCTTTGCGATACATCCCGGGCATCTGCGCAGTTTCACCGCCGATGAGCGCACAGCCAGCCGCTCGACAGGCTTTGGTGAAACCAGCGAGAATTTGATCGAAGACGCGCGGCTCCAAACGTTCGGCGCCGATGTAATCCAGGAAGAACAGCGGTCGCGCGCCCAAAACAGCGATGTCGTTCACGCAGTGATTCACGAGATCGGCGCCCACGGTGTCGTGGCGATTGAGCGAAAAGGCGACCTTCAACTTCGTCCCCACACCATCGACACTCGCCACCAGCACAGGCTCGCGCATGTCGGAAAAATTCGGCGCGAACAAACCGCCGAAGCCGCCAATCTTGCCCAGCACTTCCGGTCCGTGGGTGCTCTTCACTCGCGCCTGGATGCGCTTCTTCACGGAGTTACCGAGATCCACATCGACCCCGGCGCGGGCATAGGCTTTCTTTCTTTTAACCGCAGATTTCACTTCAAATCGGCGAAGAGCGTTGGTTGCGCTTCTTCCGCGGCGAGGGCTTTGGAGCGGCCTCCCCGTTTTTCCATGATGTATTTGTCGAGTTCCGGATCGACGGGGAGGGGATAGTTCCCGGTGAAACAGGCGAGACAAAATTCGTTCGCCGGTTTCCCAGTCGCGCGGACCATGCCGTCGAGATCGAGATACCCGAGACTATCGACGCCGAGATATTCGCAGATCTTTTCCATCGTGAGCTGATTTGCGATCAGCTTTTCCGGATCGGGAAAATCGATTCCGTAATGGCAGGCAAAACGATGCGGCGGGCAGCTCACGCGCATGTGCACTTCCTTCGCGCCGGCTTCACGCAGGTTGACCACGCGCGCACGCGCGGTCGTTCCCCTAACGATCGAATCGTCGACCACGACGACGCGTTTTCCTTCGACCGCTTCCTTGATCAGATTCAGCTTCACGCGCACATCGAAATCGCGGATGAGCTGGCTCGGCTGCAGAAAGGTGCGGCCGATATAGTGGTTCCGCACAAACGCATGTTCGTAGGGAAGATTGAGTTCCTGGGCAAAGCCGAGCGCCGCATAGTTTCCGGAATCGGGCACCGGCACTACGAGGTCCGCTTCCACCGGAAAACGCCGGGCCAGTTCCCGTCCCATTTCCGTGCGGACCTTAGCCACATTGACCCCGCTGAGAATGCTATCCGGCCGCGCAAAGTAAACGTACTCGAACATGCAAAACGCGTGCTGCTCATCGCGGAAAGGCCACTCCGAGCGCAGGCCGTCTTCGCTAATGATGAGGACTTCGCCGGGCTCGATATCGCGGATGAACTCGGCGTGCACCAGGTCGAACGCGCATGTTTCCGAAGCGATCACGTAGGCGCCATCAAGTTTCCCCAAGACAAGCGGTCGGAACCCAAACGGATCGCGCACCGCCACGATCTCGCTCTCGCTCATGATGACGAGGCTGAACGCGCCTTCCAAGCGCCGCAAAACACTGAGCGCGCTCCCGCCATTTTTGAGCGGCTGCGCCAGCAGATGAGGGATGATTTCGCTGTCGGCGGTGGTCTGGAAAATCGAACCCTTGCGTTCCAATTCATCGCGCAGGACGCCGGCGTTAATGAGATTGCCGTTGTGCGCGACCGCGATCTGGCCGCGGAAGCAATCGACCACAAACGGCTGCGCGTTTTTCAAAGTGCTCGATCCGGTGGTCGAGTAACGCGTATGGCCGACCGCGCGCGTTCCTTTCAGACGCTCCAACGCGTCCGCACCGAAGACCTGCGAGACCAGGCCCATGTCACGATGCAATTGGAAGGAAGAATCCTTCCCGCAACAGGTCACGATGCCGGCGCTTTCCTGTCCGCGATGCTGCAGCGCGAAGAGCCCGTAGTAGGTCAGCACGGCCGCGTTTGGATGTCCGAAGACGGCAAAAATGCCGCACTCGTGTTGCGGAATCATGGCGGATTCCGGGAGCTCGTCTTCGGTCAGAAAATCGGCGGGCATCTGTGGGGATACTTCACCAGCAGCGGCATTCATTCAATGAATCGTTCGCCGTCTTAAAAGCTCGGGATTTGTTCCGGAGCGGAATCGGTCTGGAGAGCCCGCGCGATGGCGTGGAACCACGCGTCGTGTAGGTCGGCGATTGGCCAAAAATGTTTGTTCTCGCCGACGCAAATATTCAGTTCCGTGCCTCCCACTGTTCCAAGAACGCTGTGAGGGATGTCGGCTAATTCCTTCTCAACCCGCTCCACGTCGTCGCACGCCACCGAGATCACGATGCGCGATTGCGCTTCGCCAAACAACGCCGCGGAA
>JBDUAH010000275.1:0-3611 GCA_040004745.1 Chthoniobacterales bacterium
CCATGGAAGTGACCGATGCCCCTAAGTTCGCGCCCGGCGATCGCAACATCCTCTTTGTTGAAAACAACGGCCGGCAATTCGTGCCGCTGGTTGGAATTATGCACGGATATTTTCGCGTCGAACGCGACGGCCCGGCCGAGCAGGAGACGGTCGCGAACGATGAAGGCAAGAAAGTGCACAACATCGCGGCGCTCGGAAAAGACGAGACCGTTTCGATGGACGCGGCCGGTGCGGCTCTCACGGCGGGCGCTTTCAAAGCGGCCATTCGCACGCAGTTGGCCTCCTCTGCCAGATAAGCCGCGCACTTCCCGCGAAGACACGCGGAGCCGCAACTCCGCCCGTCAAATAAGCGGAAAAATTCTGCGCTAAACGGTGGTTTCGCTAGCCTTTTCAGCGGGCAAGCGCATATACCTGTTTGGACAAATCGCGCCGAAAGGCGGAAAACCACTTCCAATCTGGAAGTCGAAAATGCTAGATTCAACACAATCTCCATAATTCATAGCGTTTTCCACTTGTCTGATCTTTCTCAAATGTCCAAATTTCCCCTTCGCCTGCTCTTGGCTGTCATCGTTCTCGGTCTCACCGCCTGCGGACAGCAGCGTGTCGTCCTGGTCGAACCGAAAGAGGACGATCTCGTCATCCTGAATGGTTGTGTCATCTCCGCGTGCAATTACCTCGCGATCACGAAAGCCCAGCACAAACTCGAGCCGGATTATTGGGCCAAAGTTCTCCTCGTCCGGTTCGATAACCATTCTGCTGGCCATGCTTATTGCATCTGGGAAACCAACGGGACGATCTACGGTTACGACCGGAATTCGGGCGGGTTTCCGATTCCGGTTTACACGCGAGACCCGCGCGCCATCGCCATCGTCCTCGCGGGTCAACTTTCCAAAATCATGAACGAGAATCTCTCCGTCAAGAGCGCGGAGTTCGTCGAGCCCAGTAAAGTCGATCTTTACTCGTTCTCGGTCTCCAACGTCACCAGCGAAATCCCTCCCGCGCTTCTAAGCACTGCGCCCTTCCCCGCGCGCTCGCTTACACTGCGCACGGCGAGCGAAAGCGCACGCGAGTAGCAGAGAGCGCGACAAGCAGGCCACGGCTCTGGTAGTCTCCCGCGGATGTCTTTTACCGCGGATCCGCTCTACCTCAGCACGGTCTTACTGCTCCTCGTGGCGCTTTCGGAATGGATTTGCCGGAAGCCCTTCTTCCGTTCCATCGGTTCGGCCCTGTTTGTGATTCTCGCGGCGGCCCTCCTCGCGAATCTGCGCATCATTCCATCATCCTCCAATGCGCCTCCCCTTTACGACGGCATCTTTACCTACCTCGCTCCCCTTGCGATTTTCTTTCTTCTCCTCGACGTCCGCCTGGCGGATCTGCGCCGCGCCGGCCTCCCGATGCTGATTCTTTTCGGCTGTGGCGCCGCGGCCACCGTCATCGGAGCGGTGGTCGGCTATTTTCTCATCGCGCCCCAGCATCACGGCGTCGATCGCGCGTTCGCCGTGGCCGGAATGTTCACCGGCACCTACATCGGCGGCAGCGTGAACCTGAATGCCGTGGCGCTGCAATATGGCGTCACGAAAGACGGCACGCTCTTCGCCGCGATCAATGCGGCCGATAACATCGTGACCACACTGTGGATCGTTGCCACCCTGCTTCTCCCTCGGATCTTGCAGAAATGGTTTCCCCGCGGATCGACCGTTGGCAGCGGTGAATTACCGCCCGTCGCAGCGGCGAAAAATGCCAGCAAGGCTGAGCGGGTTGGCGTGATTGATCTCGCGCTTCTGCTCGCCCTAGGCCTCGCCAGCCTTTTTCTTTCACAACTCGTTAGCCGAGTCCTGCCCGTCTTGCCGAACGTGCTCGTCTTGACCACCCTCGCACTCGGGTTGGCACAACTGCGCGCGATTCAAAAACTGCGCGGCGCCCGCACTCTCGGTTTCACTTGTGTCCTGCTCTTTCTCGCGGTCATCGGCGCTTATTGCGACATCCCCGCGCTCATCGCGCATGGCTCCACCGCCGCTGTCCTTCTTTTATGGGGCACGCTCATTGTCTTCACCCACGGCGCGCTCCTCTTTCTCGGCGCTGGTTTGTGTAAACAGGATTGGGCGATGATTTCCGTCGCTTCGAATGCCAACATCGGAGGCGCCACCAGCGCGGGCGTTCTTGCCACCGCGATCGGTCGCGACGATCTTCGCCTGCCCGGCATTCTCGTCGGCTCCGTCGGTAACGCGCTTGGCACCTACGCTGGTTTCCTCGTCGCCGCGTGGCTGAGGTAGTTCATCCTGTAGTGGACCGGTCTTCGTGTCTTAGGCCGTGTCCGCGGCCGTGTCGGCTGTGGCGGCCGCACCAGTTCCGCGCGGCGGACTTCCACGATTTCATCAATCCGCGCCACGGGATGAATTTCCCACGCCGCCAGTTCGCCGCTGTGGTCGTTGTTACTCCGGTTCGCGAGCGGATTCTTCCCCGCATGATGCGCGTCGAAGAACACTTTCCCCGTCACCGTCACCACCGGCTTGCGAGCCGAGATCAGATTGGCGCTCGAATCCTGGAACGGCTTCGGGAAAAGGATCCCCTTCTTCGTCCAGGCGAAAACGGCCTGCCGCAGTGCGCACCAGTGCTCCCCGTAAGGCACCTCCGCCAGAATCCTTCCTCGCTTGTTACCGCTGGCATCCTCCAGTGCGAAATGGACATCGCCATCCGCCTCCGCCTTTACCTCCACTACCCGACCCGACACCCGCACCCACCGGCTTTCCTCCGGCGCCTTGCGCGGCGAATCATCCTTCAGGCCCGCCAAACCCACCCACTCATAAAGCTCCGATGGCGTCGATACACGAATAGCCAACGCCCCGCGCGGCACTCCCGCCTTATCTGTCTTCGCTTTCCAGCGATCCTCGCCGTGATCTCCCCGGCACTTGCAGGGTGAATCGAAGTAAGTGGGCGGCCGCTTCTTCGGCTCTGCCGCCACCGCACAGGGCAGAGCCAAAATGAAGAGCCAGAGCACCCTCATCATGCCTTAGAGGGGAGCAGTCCGTAACAACTCAAGTTGCAGATGGAGTCTTGCAGGGGACGTTCTCCATCCTCGCTGCGAAGATAAATCTCATCCGCATCCGCATCTGCACCGGAGAGGATGACGATTTCCATTACTTCCAGCGCCGCAACCGCGCTTTCACGTCCGTCCAAGTGCGAGCGGTATCGGACTTTTCGCGAGTATGTTTCACGCGCGTCTCCAACGCGTTCGAGAAGGCTCGGCGGCGGACCGGTTCGCCATAAATTCATCGACGAGTTCGGTATGACCGACGCCTACGAGCTAATAAGAGTTTCTTTAGCTGCGGGATGGCGTCGAAAACCATGTCTTTAACGATAGCGGAATGCGTTTTCCGCCGCAAGAGCAAGCATCCCCCGACTGCGACTTTGAGGACTTTGATGAGGGCTTCTTAGGAGATGTTGATGCGGCCGATCCTTTTCATCCGCTTCTTTCCTTCTTTCTGTGCCCTATGCGCTGACGCTCTCACGGGCGACGATTTTGCCGCCGATGGCGGCCTTAGAATAGCTGAATCACACCGCGTGAATCAAACGCAAAGTGGCCGCTGTTTCTGCACAGCGGCCACCTCTGG
>JBDUAH010000276.1:0-3594 GCA_040004745.1 Chthoniobacterales bacterium
CATCCCGAGCCGCGAAGACGGTCGAGGGATTTCGCAACTATTTTCGACTGCGCTTCGTCGTGAGAGCATGTCCAACACCGTCGGTGAGATCCCTCGACACGCTGCGCGGCTCGGGATGACAGGGCGTGCGAGTCTGCTATGGATTTGGCGACAGCTTCTCCAATCCTGCGGCTTTGAGTTGCTGATTCATCTGGGCGACGTCTTCCGCGACGAACTTTTTCCACCGCTCCTGCACTGCCGTTGCCTCCTGCAATATTGCTGGGACGGCCGCTTTCACCCGCGGAGTGGGCGCGGCATCCGTGCCCTGCAATGTCCCAAATAAGCTGCGCAACCGGCCGAGGACATCAAGGCTGATCGAGCTGCCAGGACGGCCATTCGGGGGAGCGAATGCGAGGAGCTTTTGCCTGAATTCGTCGATCTGTTTTTTCATGGACTGATCGCTGGCGCGCTCTTTGGCTTTCGCAATCCCGTCGCTGAGCGCTTCCATGCTTTTCTCGATCGGTTCGAGAGCCGGACGCGCTTCGTAGAGTTTTTTCGAAAGTTCAAATTGCTCGGTCAACTCCGCGGCCGGCGCCTTGACGCGTGGATCGATCTTCAGCGTGAGTGGTTGTGTGAACGTCTTGCCATTGGCGACTAACGAGACGGTGTATTCACCCGGGTTCGCCCAAGGCGCGGTGGGTTCCGGCGCGGTGTGGTGCGGGATCGCGGAGATCGGGTAGTCGGGATCGAGTCCGGGGATCGGCGTGTAATGCATGTCCCAAAGAAAGCGGTGCAGGCCGGGCTGAGCTGACAATGCCTGCGGCGGGCGCAGCCAATACATCGGAACTTTTATCTCGCCGGGCTCGGGGGTAGCGACGGGGTCGGTGCTGGCGTAACGCCGGACGACCGCGCCTTTACCGTCTTTGATTTCCAGCGTCACATCGCCGGAGAAATCGTTGGCTAACGAGTAGTCAATCATTGCGCCATCCGGCGGATTTTCGCCGACCGGCTCGTCCGGCGGCAGCGGTGTATCGTCGTTCATGTTCCAGCGCACGCGAAGTGCGGTCTGTGGTTTTAGAAGCGCGGTTGCGTGCTGACCGGGCGTCAACTCGCGCAGCGGCGTGAGGTTGTCGAGAATCCAGAACCCGCGCCCGTGGGTCGCGACCGCAATATCGTCGCCTTTAATGATGAGATCGCGGATGGAAGTCGCGGGCATATTGAAACGGAGCGGCTCCCAGTTCTCGCCATCATCGAACGAGACATACACAGCGCGCTCGGTCCCCGCCAAAAGCAGACCTTTTCTCTGCGGGTCCTCGCGGACGACGTTGACTGGATTGCCATCAGGAATGCCGCGCACGATTTCCTGCCAGGTTTTTCCGTCATCGTGCGTGCGGTAGATGTGCGGACCCATGTCGTCGAGGCGGATCGTATTCACCGCCGCGTAGGCCGTCTTCGCGTCGAAGTGTCCGGCGTCGATCAGTGAGATTTTCTGCCATGCGGTGACTGCTGGCGGTGTGACGTCCTTCCAGGCTTTGCCGCCATCAGTCGTTAGGTGAATGAGGCCGTCGTCCGTTCCGGCCCAGATGCGTTTCACATCCAGCGGCGAGGGTGCCACGGTGTAAATGACGCCGCGCGGTTTCACTTCCGCGGTTGGCTGACTCGAATACTTTCCGATCGACGCGGGCAACTCGTAGGTCTGGCGTGTCAGGTCAGAACTGATTTGCGTCCAGTTTTCGCCGCGGTCTCGCGTCTGCCAGAGCGTATCACCGGCGAAGAAGAGCATCTTGGGATCCACCGGCGAAAACACCACGGGCTCGGTCCGCAAAATTCGCAACTCGGGTGACCGCGTCGCGAGCGGGAAGATGTTTTTCGCCTGCCCCGTGCGGAGATCGTAACGGCTCAATTTGCCGCCATAGATGATGTCGGGATCGAGCGGATCGGCGACCACATAGCCGTACTCCTCCGCCGCTACCGGTTGCCAATCCCGGAACGTAATCGCGCCGTTAGCCCCGCGACTTGCGATGCCAACAGAACCGCTCTCCTGCTGGCCACTGTAGAGGCGATACGGGAAGGCGTTATCCGCGCTGACGTGATAAAGCTGCGCGGTCGATTGATTATACCAGGAGCTCCAGGTTTGGCCGCCGTTCACAGTCACGATCGCGCCCTGATCGCTCGCGAGCAGGATGATCTCGGGGTTGTCCGGATTGATCCAGACGTTCTGGTAATCATCGCCACCCGGCGCGCCGCGCCAACCGGTCCACGTCTTTCCGCCATCGGTGGATTTCCAGCAGACTACGCTGGCGGAATAGATGACGTTCGGATCCTTCGGATCAATCTTCACATTCGGCAGATCTCCGCCGCCGATTCCGGCCGCGGGACGCTTATCCTCGGTCGCGAGGGTCCAGCTTTCACCGGCGTCTTCGGAGCGGAAGAGCTTGTTGCCACTGTCTTTGCTCGCGACGGCGGCGAAGAGGATATTGGGAGAACTGGGGGCGATCGCAAAGTTTGCTTGGATCACGGGTGAAGGCAGACCCTGTGTGAGGGGTTTCCAGGTCGTCCCGCCATCGACCGATTTAAAGAAGCCTCCGCCCGTTCCGCTCCAGTTGCTGTTCTCCCAAGGACCTTCTCGCGATTCCCAAAGCGCCGCGTAAACGATCTGCGGATTGCTCGGGTCGATCTGCACATCGGACGCGCCGGTGTTTTCGTCTTGGTAAAGCACTTTCTCGAACGTCTTCCCGCCATCGAGCGAACGGTAGATACCGCGCTCCTCGTTAGGCCCGTAGGGATGTCCGGCCACGGCAACGAAAAGGCGGTCGGCATTTTTCGGATCGACCGCGAGTTGCGCGATCTGCTGACCATCTCGCAAGCTGAGGTGCGTCCACGTTTTCCCGGCGTCGATCGATTTGTAAATGCCGTCGCCGACCGACAAATCCGGCCGGTGCAATCCCTCGCCGCTCCCGACGTAGATCACATTCGGATCGGAGACGGCGACCGCGAGCGCGCCGACGGAGCCGGTCGGTTGATCATCAAAAATCGGCTGCCAGGTCCGCCCGAAATCGTTCGTCATGAACACGCCGCCGTTGACCTGCGCCATGTAGAAAACATTCGGCTGCGAAGGCACGCCCGAGATGGCGCGGACGCGTCCCCCGCGATAAGGCCCGATGTTCCGCCAGCGCAGAACGTCACTAAATTCCTTTTCCGTCTGCGCCTGCGCGTGATCCAGGCCGGCGAGAGCGATCAGAACCAGAGAAAGCACACGGACGAAAATGACACGCATGCGTTCAGAATCCCCGCGTCATTGACGTGGAGCAAGTCCATGAAATTGGCGGCGCATCAAAAATATCTTGGATATCCGGAATTTTCAGGATATCCTGAAACTATGAAAAACAGCGCGACGGCGGATAAGGCGACGCTCGATTCGGCCCGCGACGATTTCGTTTCTCAGTGGGGCACCATCGGCACGGCGTGGGGCATTAACCGCACGATGGCGCAGATCCATGCGCTTCTGATCACGGCGCCCGGTCTTTCGAGCACGGATTCCATCATGGAAGAACTGAAGATCAGTCGCGGTAACGCGCACAGCAATCTGCGGGAACTGGTTAGCTGGGGCTTGGT
>JBDUAH010000277.1:0-3578 GCA_040004745.1 Chthoniobacterales bacterium
TCGCTTGATCGATGGTCGGGGAATGTTGGTCCATCGTGCTGCGAAGCTTGGCCACAGGGTCGGCCAGAGGATGGGGAACGAGCAGATATCCCAGCCGCAGTGACGGAAAGAGAATCTTGCTCATCGTGCCCGCGTAGATGACCCGCCCACCGCGGTCGAGTCCCTGCAAACACGGAAGCGGCGGACCACAGAACCGAAATTCGGAGTCGTAATCGTCTTCCAGAATGTAGGCACCCCGGTCCTGGGCAAATTTTAGCAATGCCTCTCTCCGTCGCAGGCTCATCGTGACTCCGAGCGGAAATTGATGCGAAGGGGTCACGTAAATAAGCTTCGGCCGGGACCGGCTGGGCGCTCCTGCGACCACAATTCCATCGGCATCAACCGGGCGGGGAATAATCCTTGCCCCCGCGAGCGCGAAGACCCGGCGCGCCTGATGAAAACCGGGATCTTCGATCCAGGCGGCATCGCTAGGATCCAGAACGGCCATCGCGCTTATCAGCATCGCCTGCTGCATTCCCGCCGTGATGAGAATTTGATCGGGATGACAATGCGCGCCGCGGAAATCGCAGAGGTACGCCGCCACCGCTTTGCGCAAATCGACATCGCCCCGATTCGACCCATAGCGCAAGAGATTGGCGCCCTTCTTCGCCAGGAGCTGCGCGCGGAGGCGCTCCCAGATGGCGATGGGAAATTCATCGACGGCGGGGATGCCCGAGGTGAGAGCTACGCCGGGCGCGACCCCGGTTGCGCCAAGATCAAAATCCCGACCGACCCGCGAATCCTGCATCCATTTCACCCGATCGGAGACCCGTGCTTCCTGCGACAACGGCGGCGGCGAGCCTGCTTTCTCCGCACTCAGGAAGGTGTCGGGCAGGGGATCGGCCACGAACGTGCCCGAACCAGTCTTCGCGATGAGGTAGCCTTCTGCCTGGAGTTCGGAAAAGGCCAGACTGACGGTGAGCCGGGAGAGGCCGAGCGCAGCAGCCAGAGCTCGTGAGGACGGGAGACGCGAAGAAGCGCGGCTGAAGTTTCCAGATCTCAACTCCTCCCGAATCTGCCGGGCGAGCTGCTGATGGAGCGGCTCCCGGGCCGTGCGATCCAGTCGCACCATTTCGAAAGCGATGATGGAACGCCGTCGCCGTGGATTCGACACGCTCTTCTTCATAACCACATCGAGAAGAGGCTTGCTGGACCCCCGCGTCAACTTTCGTTCCCGAGGCGAAAGTCTCGCGAGCAAGGCATCAACCGCTGCAAGTGGCCCGCACCTCTCTCTCCAAGTGGCTATGGTGCGATCGAGAGAAACGGAGAACATTTTCGGAAGATACTCGGTGATTGCCAGCAGTCAGAGGTCGATTCAGCGAAAGGAAAGTGAAAATATGAAATGCCATTTATTTAAGCGATTGGTGCTCTCGGTCTTTGCGATTTTGGGCCTCGCAGCTACGACCTATGCTTCAGTCCCTGCGATGGAGGTGACCGTTTTTGATGCGGCTGGCACGGTCGCGTTCAAAGGCCCGATCAGCGGGAGCGCCACCTTCGAAACCCGAACACTCCGTCCTGGCGGCTACGTCGTGCAGTTCAACGCGAAGAGTCCCGCTGTGAAGGGCAATCATTACCTCCTCGTAGTCTCGGCGGGCAAAGCGAAGGTGATCGCCGCGGCCGTGCCCGGCGAGAAACTCACCGCCGGTGGCGCGGCCCTGAGGGTGAATGTGGGAGGCGACTTGAGGATCACGGGACAGGTGGCAGCCGACCGCAGCGTCGGGTTGGTGGGAGGAGTGAAATATCAGGTGATTAACGGCACGCGCTTCCGCTGGGTAGCGAACGAACTTGGGAGCAATACCGGAGGACACTGGGTCGAGGCGGACTCAGCCCCTCCGGGAAGCGTTTACGGTATGAGCCAAGACACGCTCCGCAATTATCAAGATCGTGCCGGCGAAGGCAGCATGCTCAACGGCCATGCCGACCCGGCGCAACGCACTCATTAACGAGTGCCGGCCGCATCAACCGTGAGCCGGCCGGCGACGCCGGGGAGAGAAGCGGGCTGCCTGTTTCCGCGTTCTTGAAGACCGAATAAGTTTGTGGCGCCAGCGGAGGCGCACCGGGAGGCTTTTCCTCGGCCCCATCTTCCGCCATCTTTCACCCGATGGCCGAAACGCTCACGCCCATGATGCGGCAATACCAACGGCTGCGCGCGAGCGTGCCTGCGGATACTTTGCTGCTCTTCCGGCTGGGCGATTTCTATGAGCTCTTCTTCGAGGATGCGAAGGCTGCGTCGGGATTGCTCAACCTGGCGCTAACGAAACGCAACGCCGTGCCGATGTGCGGGATGCCGTATCACGCGGCGCCGGGCTACATCGCGAAATTGATCAAAGCCGGACGACGCGTGGCCATCTGCGACCAAACGAGCGATCCGCAGCCGGGGAAGATCGTCGATCGCGAGATCACGCAGATCATCAGCGCGGGGACGGTGAGCGAGCTGGATTTGCTGGAGCCGAAACGCGCCAATTACCTCGCGGCGGTTTACGCGGACGAGGGCGTTTTCGGTTTTGCCTATGCGGAGCTGAGCACGGGCGAATTTCGGCTCGCGCAATTGCCGACGGATGCGGCCTTGGAGGATCAGTTGTCGCGGGTGGCGCCGGCAGAGTTGCTGATTAGCGACCAGCAGGCGGACATTTTTTCCCGACTCAAGGGGGCGTTGGCGCATGATGGTTACGCGTTCTTGCCCGAGCAGGCAGAGTTCACTTTGTGCGAGCACTTCCAGGTGAAATCGCTCGATGGTTTCGGGTGCAGCGGGATGCGGCCGGCGGTGGCGGCGGCCGGTGCGATCGTCCATTACTTAAAGCACCAACTGCGGCGAAAGATCGATCATCTGACTGCGCTGCGTTGTGATGTGCCGGCGGCACAGGTCACGCTCGATTTGGCGACGCAGGCGAACCTGGAGTTGGTCGCTTCGCGGGGCGCGCGCGACATGAGTTTGCTGGGTGCGCTCGATCGCACGGTCACGCCCATGGGGGGTCGGAAATTGCGCGGGTGGATTTTGCAGCCGCTGCGCGATCTGGCGGAAATCGAGGCGCGTCAGCAGATGATTGAGGACTTGTTAGGCGAGGCAGAGGTGCTGGTGGGATTGCGCGAAGAATTGAAAGCGGTGCGCGACATCGAACGCGCGGTCGGTCGGCTCAGCCAGGTGTCGGGCAACGCGCGTGATCTGGTCGCGCTGCGCACTTCCCTGGAGCAAATCCCGGCGCTGAAGCGCGAACTGCAGCGGCTCTATGAGCGTTCGAATTTTGGTAAAGATCGGACGGAGGGCGCGCCGCGTTGCTATTCCCAGGAACTCCGTGGCGAGCTGCAGGAATTGCCGGATTTGTTGGCCACGCTGCGACGGGCGCTGGTGGAAGATGCGCCGTTCACGCTGAAGGACGGCGGGATTTTCCAGGACGGCTACCACGCGGACCTGGACGAGCTGCGCCACGCTTCGCGCGAAGGAAAAACTTGGATCACGGAATTGCAGGAGCGCGAGATCGCGGAGACCGGGATCAAGTCGCTCAAGGTCCGCTTCAATTCCGTCTTCGGTTATTTCATCG
>JBDUAH010000278.1:0-3572 GCA_040004745.1 Chthoniobacterales bacterium
CTTGCGCGGATCGGAAATGAGCGAAGCCGGACGCCGCCGCTTCGATTGGCCGGTGGTGCTGGTGTATTTTTTGATGGCGGTGAGCGTGACCGCGTTTGCGATCGCACAATCCGAGACCGTGCTGCGCGGCCTTGTTTTCGCCGCCGCGCTCGGAGTCGCTGTCGGTATTTTCGCGGCCATGGCGAAACTGCTCATCGTGCTGGTGCGGAAGTTTTTCCCGCACCGCTGGAGCTTCGCGCTTCGGCAAGGGCTGGCGAATTTGTATCGGCCAAATAACCGGACGCTACTGCTGACGGTGTCGTTAGGCTTGGGGACCTTTCTGTTGCTCAATCTTTATCTTTCGCGCGAAGTGCTCCTGACGCAGTTCCGCTCTATCGGCACGGCGGATCAGCCAAATATTTTTCTCTTCGATATCCAGCCGGATCAAAGCGTGGCCGTGGCGGACTTGGTGCGCTCGTTAGGGCTGCCGGTCATCCAGGAAGCGCCCATCGTCACGATGCGGTTGACGGAGGTCAAAGGTCGGAAGACGGCAGACATCCTGGCCGATCCCGCGCGCAAGATTCCCGAGTGGCAATTGCAGCGTGAATACCGTTCCACGTATCGGGAGAGGCTTTCGGAAACGGAAAAGATCGTGGCTGGCAAATGGATCGGGCGGGTTGGGAACTACAAACCTGGCGACGTCATTCCAATCTCGCTCGACAAAGATATTGCCCGTGATTTTGACGCGAAGATCGGCGACGAACTTCTTTTCGATGTGCAGGGCATTCCGATCCGCACGCGCATTGCGAGCACGCGCGAGATAGATTGGAAACGCTTTCAGACAAACTTCTTTGTCGTCTTCCCAGTGGGTGTGCTGGAGAACGCGCCGACGTTTGGCGTGCTGGTGAGCCGGGTGCCGGATGCGGCGGCCTCCGCGCGACTGCAAAGCGCGGTGGTGGCGAAATTTCCGAATGTCTCTGCGCTCGATCTCACCTCAGTGATTCAGACGGTGGATTCCATTCTCTCGAAGGTTGCACTCGTCATTCGTGTTATGTCGCTTTTCACGGTGGGCGCAGGCTTGATCGTGCTTGGGAGCACGATCTGGAGTGGACGCTATCAGCGTTTAAAAGAGAGCGTGCTGTTGCGCACTCTCGGCGCGTCGCGCAGTCAAATTCACCAAATTTTGTGCGCGGAGTATCTCATGCTCGGCCTGCTGGCCAGCGGGACAGGGATTCTACTCGCGGTCGCGTCCAGTTGGGCGCTGGCGCGGTTTGTTTTCAAGCTGGATTATAATCCTTCGCTTTGGCCGCTGGCGGTCGCGATGTTTGCGGTGAGCGCGCTGACCGTTCTCGTCGGTCTCTTCACCAGCCGAGGGATCGGGACGCAGCCGCCGCTCGAGATTTTGCGCGCGGAAGCGGAAGGGTAGGGACATCGCGCTGCGATGTCCAAGCGGTGACTTCCGCGCTAATGACATTCGGGCGTTCTACGCGCTGGCCGCGCGTTTTGGACGCCGCAGCGCGGCATCCCTACCGGGCACGCGCGCTCGCGCGGATTGCGGATCTAGAGACTTCAGCTCGCTCGCAGTGAGCGGCCGCCAATGCCCACGAGGTAGATTTTCTAGCCGAAGATGGCCGATTCGCGTGCGCACCAGCCGAGTCACTTCGTAGCCAATCTCGTAGAACATGCGGCGGATTTGTCGGTTAATTCCCTGCCGTAAGAGCACGCGAACGAGATTTGCCTTCAGCGGAAAGACGCGTTCCAGCTTGGCGCGTTTCCCATCGAGATAGACGCCGCGCAGAAGTTTCGCCGCCAATTCCGGCTCCCAGGCGCGATCGAGTGTGACCTCATATTCCTTATCCACTTTGTAACGCGGATGAGTCAGACGTTGAGCAAGGTCGCCGTCGTTCGTGAGAATCAGGAGCCCTTCACTCTGCGTGTCGAGCCGGCCGACATTGAAAAGCCGCGGACCGCTGGCCGGGATCAGATCGAAGATAGTGTCGCGCGCGTTGGGATCGCTGCGGGTAGAAACGAAGCCAGCGGGCTTGTTGAGCACGATGTTCAGTTTCCGCTCCACGCGGACCATTTTGCTCCCGACTTTGACGTGATCCGTCTCGGCCGGTTGCGTACTAAAGTCGGTGACAACGCGACCGTTGATCGTGACTCGCCCGGCGGCGATCAATTCATCGCAATAACGGCGGGAGCCGACGCCGGCCGCAGCGAGAAAGCGGTTCAGGCGCACGGAAAAGAAGAGGCGGGGCGTTACGCGTCCGGCTTGGTCTTCGGGAGTCCGAGGACTTTCGCGCCGTCTTTCCACTCGCCGCGCTTCTTCAGGAGTTCGACGCGCTCGAAACGTTTGAGGACGTTGCGCTTGGCCTTGATGGTGCTGGCCCCTTTGAGACTGCGATGCTGCGACATAATAAAGTTCCTGGAAAAGTGAATCGGGACGGTAGGCGGCTGCGGCTTTTTTTCAACCGGAGATCCTGGCGAGCCTTCAGGCGCGGTATTTTTGCCAGTCTTCCGGGAGCCGGAGCAGCTTTCCCTCTGGCATTTCGATAATGGCCAGCATCTGCCGGCAATCCGCGATCACAGTGCCATCCGCCGGACGAACGATGCGAAAAGCGCACCAAAAGCGGACGCGCTCCAGTTGATCGAGCCACCCTTCGATCACCAGTTTGTCGCCTAATTTTGCGGGCCGGCGGTAATCGATCTCGGTCCGGACGACGACCGGGTATTTTTGGTCGGTGGCCATTTGCGCGAGGCTCATTCCAAGCTCAGCCGCGAGAAGGGTGCGCGCGATCTCGATGAAGCGGAGGTAGGCAATGTTGTGCACAACGGCGGCGCAATCGGTGTCGAAGAACATGACCTGCACCTCGGTGCGGATGCGCGGTGCGTCGCTGGTGACCATGCGGGGAGCATCGGGTGTGGAGCGCGCTTCGTGCAATGGGTTTGTAGCCACGTCCCTGCGGGACGTGCGGGGGTAGACGTGAATACGGATTAGGTGTTTTGATTTGCATGGCGCGTAGCCCTCGCACGTCCCACAGGGACGTGGCTACAGTTTCGCCAAGACGGCCGCGGCGACTTCTTCGGAGGTCACGCTGTTCATGCAGCGGAAGTCGATCGGGCATTCGCGGAGGAAGCAGGGACTGCACGCGACGTGATGGCGGATGACGCGGTGCTGCGGGCCGAGCGGGCCGGTGAGGCTGGGCTCGGTGGAGCCGAAAAGGGCGACGGTCGGGACGCCGAGATGCGCGGCGAGGTGCATGGTGCCGGTGTCGTTAGTCAGGAGGAAGTCGCAGGTGCGGAGTTCGTCGATGAGTTGCGCGAGGGTGGTTTGGCCGATGAGGTCGGTGACGGGGATCGCGGCGGCGTCGGCTATTGGTTTTCCGATTTCCACTTCGGCGGCGGTGCCAAAGAGGATCCATTGCGCTGGTCGTTGGGCCGAGACTGCCGCGGCCGCTTCCGCGAAACGCTCGGGCAGCCAGCGTTTCGTCGGGCCGTATTCGGCGCCGGGGCAGAGGCCGATCTTGATGGGCGATGACAGATTGCTGGCGCGCGGTGTTGCAGGTTCTGGCAGAACCGCGAGATCGGCGCCG
>JBDUAH010000279.1:0-3569 GCA_040004745.1 Chthoniobacterales bacterium
AAAATGCATTTTCCCATTTCGGGAGATCGAAAAGGGCAGCCGCTTCTTACCCGAATTGGCAGCGCATACGGGGATCGAACCCGTGCACCAGCCTTGAGAGGGCTGTGTCCTAGCCACTAGACGAATGCGCCGTTTAGAGCGGTGAAAATAGTGCGGTCGAGGACGATCGGCAAGCGCCGGTTCCGGCAACGAGAACCCGCGCCTCAAGGGCCGAGTCGCTTCGCGCCGGGGGCCGAGAAAACGGGGGTGCGTTTTGGGATCGCAGTGGGAGAAGGCGTCACCCCGGCTGTCTTGGAGACGATCAAATCTGGGCGCACCCGTGGCTGCGGAAGCAACCCGATCGCCTCCCGTTTGCGGGCGAGGAGATATTTTTGCATGTCCGGAGCGGCATGAGCCATCATCCGGTCGTAAGATAAATCGTAGTAACGTCCGAGAAGTTTGCGCTTTTCCTGATCGGTCGTCGCAGCAGTCGCTGCGCTCAACGCTTCCTGCAGGTCTCGATTATTCTGCACCACGTTACGCAAACGACGCCATTCGAGGTGCTGGCGTTGTTCTTCTGCGGCGGCGCTGAGAGGAGCAGGTTTGAATGCGTCATCGAGCGCCGGAATCTCCGGAACATCGGGCCGCGGTGGCTCCTTCTCGTCCGGCAACGCGAGCAGGCTGGGATCGATGATCGGCGGCGGCGGCGTGATAGCGGGCTGCGAGCTTGGCGCGGCTGACCCTGCAGCTTCTGGGCTGGGGAGAGGAGCGTCCTGTGTGTTCGCGTTGGGAGGGAAAAGGCAACACGCGCACGTGCCGAGCAGAAGCACTCTCATTCCGCGCCGCGGCGAATGCCAAGTGCGCAAACGACTCCATCTTCCCGCGTCGAGTTTTTTCACCGAGGGAATTTAGGCGTGAAATGACGCGCGTCCCGAGAAAATGGTTGCCGCAGATTGATCGGCGTTCTGACGTTAAGCGGTCAGGAAATCGGCGAACGAACCCACGTGATGCCGGAAGGTTTTGGCGCTACGCATGACGTAAACGGAGAACACCTTAGCCGGGAAAATCGGGGTGACAGGATTTGAACCTGCGACCTCCTGGTCCCAAACCAGGCGCTCTACCAAGCTAAGCTACACCCCGTACTGAAGGGGGCTGATGTAACACGCTGCGCGGCGAGGCGCATGCTAAATCTTGCCCTCGCGATGATTACCCCAAATTTATCCCGGGCAAACCGTGCGCTGGTCGATATCTCCCGCGCAATGCGGAGTTGCTGAAAGCGCCATCTCGAACGAGTCTTGCTTCTCTTTGTCCCCGAACGTTGGCGTCTGCCAGCGCATTTTCAGTCTCCCGCACCATGTTTAAAAACGAAAAACTCAATATCACTCTCTTTGTCACGCTGATCGGCCTCCAGATCCTAGGCGTGGCGGCTGTCTGGACGCGCTTCCAGTGGACCTACCTCCCGATCATGATCGCGATGTATCTGTGGGGCGGAATCAGCACCACCCTTTATCTGCATCGCTATTTGACTCATCGCGGGTTTGAAATGCCGGGCTGGTTAAAATTCATCTTCGCCACGGGATCGGCAGTGGCGCTTTCGGGCGATCCGGTCACGTGGGTGGGCGACCATCGTTATCACCACCTCAAGTCAGACACCGACGAAGACATCCATAGCCCGCTTCATGGCTTTCCTTACGCGCACATGATGTGGCTGGTGCGCAAGCCGGAAGGTTTCCGCGATCGGTCACTTCGTTATGCGGCCGATGTGCGCAAGATTTGGTACTGCCGCATGTGGGAGAAGCCGTATTTTTACGTCATCCCGCACCTACTCGTGGCGGCAACTCTGTTTTTCACGCTCGGCGGGGTCGGTCTGCTCTGGTGTCTCTACGTTCCGATGCTGGTGGTCTACAATTTTACTTGGGCGGTGAATTCCATCTGCCACATGGATAATCTCGGTTACCGCACATTCGAAACTACAGATCACAGCAAGAACAACTTCTGGGTCGGCCTCGGCGCTTTCGGCGAGGGCTACCACAATAATCACCACGCCCAGCCGCGTTGCGCCGCGCATGGCCGCCGGTGGTGGGAATTCGATCTCACGCGCTACATCATTTGGGGACTCGAGAAAGTGCACCTCGCTTGGAACGTTCACTGGCCCAAGCCGGAAAAACTCGAGACGATCGCTCAGGTCAGCGAAGACGAAGCTGGCGCGATGCTTCTCTTCGGCGCGCAGATCAGAGATCCATCGCTCAACGCGAAGCTCGAGCAGAAAAGCTAGTAGGCGAGATTAGGCGCGAGCCATCTCTCGATCTCTTCAACTTTGAGGCCCTTGCGCGCGGCGTAGTCGCGCACCTGGTCGCGCTCGATTTTGCCGACCGCGAAATAGCGCGACTCCGAATGCGCGAAGTAGAGCCCGCTCACGCTCGCGCCCGGATGCATGGCGAACGATTCCGTCAGCTCGATGCCGGCATTTTTCTCCGGCTGGAGCAATTCAAAGAGCGTGCGTTTCTCCGTGTGATCCGGTGAAGCCGGATACCCTGCTGCCGGACGAATGCCGCGGTAGCGTTCCCGAATCAATTCTTCGTGGCTGAGCTTCTCCTCTGCGCCGAAGCCCCACGCGATGCGGGCCTGCTGATGGAGATATTCCGCAAACGCCTCCGCCAAACGATCGGCCAGCGCTTTGACGAGGATGGCGTTGTAATCGTCGTGGGCGTCGGAATACGTCTTCGCCAACTCGTCGGCGCCGATGCCCGCAGTAACTGCGAAACCCCCAAGATAATCCGGCCGGCTGAAATCCTTCGGCGCGATCCAATCAGCCAGGCAGCGATTCGATTGTTCCGCCGGCTTTTGCATTTGCTGGCGCAGGAAATGGAAGGTCGTTAGGCGACTTTTGCGCGAATCGTCGGTGTAGATTTCCACGTCATCGCCCACCGCATTTGCGGGCCAGAATGCGTAAACGCCACGCGCGGTGAGAAGCTTTTCGTCCACAATGCGGCGCAAGAGTTCCTGCGCGTCGTCGAATAACTCGCGGGCCTGAGCTCCGATGATCGCGTCCTCGAAGATCGCCGGATATCGCCCCCGCAATTCCCACGTGTGGAAAAACGGAGACCAGTCGATAAACGGAACAAGCGTCGCGAGCGAGATGGCTGGGTTTTCGCCATCGGAGGCGACGATGCGCAATCCGAGAAACTCAGGCTTTGCCGGCTCGAAGCTCGCCCAAGCGAATTCGTTCCGATGTTCCCGCGCCTTCTCGAGCGGGAGAGTTTTGCGGTCCTTGGTCTTGGACGCGTGTGCCTCGCGCAAGTTCGCGTAATCGGCCCGCGTCTTCTTATCGAAATCGCTCTTTAAATCCTCGTTCAGCAAACTGTTTACCACGCCAACCGCCCGCGAAGCATCCAGCACATGCACCACGCTATTGCCATAATGCTGCGCGATCTTGACCGCGGTGTGTGCGCGGCTAGTCGTCGCGCCGCCAATCAAGAGCGGCACGGAAAAGCCTTCGCGTTCCATCTCCTGCGCCACGTGCACCATTTCGTCTAACGATGGCGTGATCAGCCCGCTTAAGCCGATCGCATCGGCGCCGCGCTCTCGCG
>JBDUAH010000046.1:0-12046 GCA_040004745.1 Chthoniobacterales bacterium
CCATCCATCGGCACGCAGGAGCAGAAGAGATTGCGGTCGCCGTAAACGTTATCGATCCGCGCCACTGCGGGCCAAAATTTCGCCTCGCGCGTCCACTCTGCCGGATAGGCTGCGCGTTCGCGTGGGTAAGGTCGATCCCACTCGTTAGCCGTGACCTGCCGCGCCGTGTGCGGCGCGTTTTTGAGGACGTTGTTTTGTTTGTCGGCCGCGCCCGAAACCACTTCCTGAATCTCCGCGTGAATGGAAATCATCGCCTCGCAAAAGCGGTCCAACTCCATTTTCGCCTCACTCTCAGTCGGTTCGATCATCATCGTGCCCGCGACCGGAAACGACACCGTCGGCGCATGGAATCCGTAATCCATTAAGCGTTTGGCCACGTCTTCCACTTCCACGCCCGCGCTCTTGAACTGCCGCAGATCAATGATACACTCGTGCGCCACCTGGCCGTTCGCGCCCTCGTAAAGAACCGGATAATAATCACCGAGCCGCTTCGCGATGTAGTTCGCATTTAGGATCGCGATTTTGGTCGCTTCCGTCAGCCCGCGGCCGCCCATCATCCGGATATACATCCAGGAGATGGTGAGAATGCTCGCGCTGCCAAACGGCGCCGCCGAGACCGGGCCGACTCCGCTCTGTCTGTCGAGATTCGGATTATCGATTTTCGGATGCGCGGGCAAAAATTCTAACAAGTGCAACGCCACCCCGATCGGTCCCATCCCGGGTCCGCCTCCGCCGTGCGGAATACAGAACGTCTTGTGCAAATTGAGATGGCAAACGTCCGCGCCGATATCGCCCGGCCGGCAAAGCCCGACTTGCGCGTTCATGTTCGCGCCGTCCATGTAAACCTGGCCGCCATTTTCGTGCACGATCTCGCAAATCTCGCGGATCGTGGTCTCGAAAACACCGTGTGTGGACGGATACGTGACCATGAGCGCGGCCAGATCCGCCTTGTGCGCCTCGGCTTTCGCGCGCAGATCGGCGACATCAATGTCGCCGTCTTTCAAGGTCGCGATCGGCACCACTTTGAAGCCCGCCATCACCGCACTGGCCGGATTCGTCCCGTGCGCCGATTGTGGGATGAGACAAATGTTGCGCGCGCCCTCGCCATTCGCGCGGTGATATTCGCGAATCGCGAGCAACCCCGCGTATTCGCCCTGCGAACCGGCGTTCGGTTGCAACGAAACGGCAGCGAAACCCGTGATTTCCGCGAGCCATTGTTCGAGCTGCTCGCACATGTCGCGATAACCGGTGGTCTGCGATTCCGGCGCAAACGGATGCAGTCGGGAAAATTCCGGCCACGAAACCGGGAACATCTCCGCGCTCGCGTTCAGCTTCATCGTGCACGAGCCGAGCGGAATCATGGAACTCGTGAGGGAAAGATCGCGCGCTTCCAGTCGGCGCAGATAACGCAGCATCTCCGTCTCCGTGTGATGCTGGTTGAAAACCGGATGAGTGAGGAAGGGCGAATTGCGGATTGCGGATCGCGGAATGCGGAATGCGGAGCCATCCAGTTCGTCGTCGGCAAAACTGCGGACATGGGTGGCGCGGAAAAGCGACATCAGACTCTCGATTTCCGCATCGGTCGTCGTTTCATCAAGCGCGATTCCGACCGCGTGCGGACCGAGCGCGCGCAGATTGCAGCCGACTCGCTCGGCCCGCTGCAGGAGATCGGCGCTCGCGGCCGCGCCCAGTTCCACGCGCAGGGTGTCGAAGAAGTCCGTGTGCGCGATTTCGAAACCCAGACCCTGTAGACCCTTCGCCAGTTTCGCGGCGAAATGGTGCACGCGTTCCGCGATTCCGCGCAGCCCGCGCGGCCCGTGGTAGACGGCGTACATCGACGCCATCACGGCGAGCAGCACCTGCGCGGTGCAGATATTACTCGTCGCTTTGTCGCGGCGAATGTGTTGCTCGCGCGTTTGCAGCGCGAGGCGATAACCGGGCCGTCCTTCCGCGTCATGCGAAACGCCGACCAGCCGTCCGGGAAGATGGCGCTTGTGCGCATCGCGCGTGGCCATGAACGCGGCGTGCGGTCCGCCAAAACCGAGCGGCACGCCGAAACGCTGGCTGTTTCCCACGGCCACATCGGCGCCGAATTCGCCCGGAGCGCGCAGCAAAGTGAGCGCCAGAAGATCCGCCGCCACAATCGCCAACGCGCCGGCATCGTGCGCGCGTTTGATGAACGGCTCGTAGTCGTGAATCGCGCCGTCCGTCGCCGGGTATTGCAGCAGCACCCCGAAAACTGGCTCCGTGAATTCGAACTTCGCGTGATCGCCCATGACGACGCGGATGCCGAGCGGCTTGGCCCGCGTCTGCACCACTTCGATCGTCTGTGGATGACAAAGCTCGGAGACGAAAAACACATCGCGTCCGCTCACGACCGCGCGGCAAAGCGTCATTGCTTCCGCTGCCGCCGTGGCTTCGTCGAGCATCGACGCGTTCGCGATCTCCATACCGGTCAGATCGGTGATCATGGTTTGGAAATTGATCAGCGCCTCGAGCCGGCCCTGCGCGATTTCCGCCTGATACGGCGTGTAGGCTGTGTACCAACCCGGATTCTCGAAAATATTCCGCTGAATCACCGGAGGCGTGATGCAATCCGAGTAGCCAGCGCCGATAAACGACCGCGCCACTTTGTTTCGCATCGAAATCGCGCGCAGCTCTTCCAGCGCTCCGCGTTCGCTCTTCGCCGCGGGCAATTTCAGCTCACCCTTCATCCGAATATTTGCCGGGACGGTCGCGTCGATCAGCGCGTCCAAATTTTCGTAACCGACCGTCTCCAGCATGGCGTCGATCGTGGCCGCGTTCGGACCAATATGGCGGCGCACAAAAGAATCGAAGCGATCGTTCAGCGGCGGCTGCGCTTGCTTCGCGGCGGCAGGTTTCTCGGGTAAATCCGTGTCGACTTTAGACATGCGTGACGCTACGGAGCGGCGCACGGGTTTCAAGGAAACGCAACGCGGAGTGGCACGATTTCAGGTTCGCCGAACGTGGTAAGTGGGAAAGGTTCCGTAGCCTTTCGCCATCGGAGTCTGACCCGCGTAATCGCAGGCAAAGCCGCGCGCCCCGTGAGCAGCGGCGAGGGCGGCGAAGGCTTCGCTCGCATAGACCTGTCCCGCAGGCGTAACCGGTTCGATGCGCGCGGCGCGGCTCACGTGGGTGCCGACGTAGCCGCGCTTCTGCGTGATCGGGTCGATGAGCGAGTAGACTGGGCCGGCGTGGAGCGCGATGCGCAGATTCAAACTCTCGGGCAGGCCGTGTTTTTGCCAAGGTGCGGAACCGATGAGATCGCAGAGATCGAGCGCGATTTCTCCGGCTGACTGGACGTTCGCAAATACCAGGAAAATGCCGTCGCCCCAGGTGTTTTTCTCGACAATTTTGTTTCCTGCCTTTGTCACGAGGCGTCCGATCGCGCCGAGGAAATACCGCATGAAAAGGGGCATTTGCTGCTCACTGAGCGCGCTGTAGGAAACCGCATCCGCGAACAACATGGACATGATCTGCGACGGGATTTCGCGGGAAGCCTTTTTCCGCCGCCGGGTCGGCGGTGTGTTCTGTCGCGTTCTGCTTTGTTTCAAAATTCTTGCGGGGTCAATCACTTCGACGTGGAGTCCGGCGTGGCGCCAATCATTCACCGCGCTGGCTGTACCGCCTAGTCCATCGCCCTTCGCTCCATCCCAGACGGCGAGGCCACTCAGTTCGGTTTCCAACCTTCGGGCGCGAATCCTGGCCAAGCCGAGGACCAAATGGTTAGCGTAATCGTATGATACGCCGCCGCGACCGAAGCGATCTCGCGATGCCGTGACTACGTGCGCGGCCCGGGCCAGCACACGGTCGAAGCGCGCGCGCCAGTCGCCCTTCGGGATCACGTCCACGCTATCGCGCACGAATTGTTCGCGTCCGTAGGGCAGAACGACAACGACCTCGCCGCCGCGCGCGAGCATCGCTTCGAGAAAGAGAAGGTCCGATCCGCAGGCAGCGGAGGAGTAGCTGAGCTGCGCGCCGATGCTTTCGATCCGCCGCTCGATTTCCCGTGCCACTTCTTTTTCGAGCGCGGCCGGAAAGCGGGCCTGGTCGCGGCCGGGTTGATCAATCATGTGACCGACGAACGCGATGACGTGCGGAATTTGTAAACACCATTCGATCTCGGCCGGATCTTGCTTCCAATAATCGAGCAGCAGCCGGGCATTGCGGCGGCTGGACTGGAGATCACCGAAGCGTTTGCGCCCGATCGCGCCAGCTTGGGCATACCAGTCCGCGGCTTGCGACCAATCGCGTGAGATCAGCGCCTCTTCACCGAGCGTGGCCAGGAGCCAGTATTTGTCGCCGCGCGTGCGTTTCAATTCGCGCAAACAGGAGGCCCGTACGGTCGCGGCCAACTTGGCGGCCTCCCTTTTTTTGCCGACCAAGAGTGCAGTCGTGGCCGCATTGATTCCGGTCCAGTAGCCGCCGTTCAAATGGTACGCTTCCGCATAGACGGCCGCGGCTTGTTGCAGGAATTCGCGCGCTTCCCGTCGTGTTTTCGCCAGCGACGCGTCATCCTTGTAAGTGCGCGCCAGCATCCCAAGCGTTTCGTCGTCGAGATTGTTTTCCGCGCGCAATTTTTCAAAAAGCTGACGCGCCCGCGCGTTCGCTCCGCTTCGGGCCAGGGCGAGACCTTGTAATTGTCGCAGCCGCACATCGTCCGGTGCGTAATTCATTCCCTCGGCCACGATGTCGTAGGCCAGCAGCGGCTCGCCTTCCTTCAGCACTTTCTCGCCCAGCAGCGAGTAGATGGCGGGGCGGCGCGACCATGCATCCGCATCGTGCGAGCGCCAAACGGTGAGCAGGTCCGCCAGACCGCCGGACGATGATGCGCGCAGCTCTCGGATCGTTGCTCGCAGGTCGGCCATGCGGCTATTAAAGGGGAGTGATTTTCCGACGGCAAGCTTCGGTTCGGCAGGCGCTGCGGCTTGTCGGCCGGGCGTCGATCTGATACGCCTGCGCGATGAACTCCCGGCCTCTGATCTTCATCTCCGCCGTCAGCCGCGAACTCCGGGGCGCCCGGCAATTGGTCGCGAATACCCTCACGTTTCTCGGTTACGAACCGGTCTGGCAGGATATTTTCGGGACCGAGAGCGGCGACCTGCGGTTGATGTTGCGGGAGAAAATCGATGCCTGTCAGGGTGTGGTCCATCTCGTCGGCCACTGCTATGGCGCGGAGCCGCCCACGCCGGATGACCAATTCGGCCGCGTGAGTTACACCCAGTACGAGGCGCTCTACGCGCGCCAGAAAGGGAAGAAGGTCTGGTATCTTTTCATGGATAAGAGCTTCCCGATCGACGCGCACGATCCGGAGCCGGAAGAACTCGCGCAACTACAGACGGCTTACCGAGAGATGCTGAAAGTGGACACGCATCTCTTCCATCCCCTAACGAGCAAAGAGGCGCTGGAAGCCGGCGTGCTGAAGTTGCGCGATGACCTGACGCAACTCCGCCGCGGCGCGAAGCGTTGGGGCATCGGGGTGGTGGCGCTGCTGTGCGTGCTCGCGTTCATGAGCGCCTGGTTGATTTGGGGACAAGGCGAGACCCACCGGGAAATGGGAAAGATCGCGGAGCATTTCGACGCGCTTTCTTCGAATGGCGGACTGATCGCGAAGCCGAAGACTCCGGAAGAGCATTACCACAATGCGCGCGTCCATGAGTCGGACGGAAACTTCGGCGCGGCGCGCAAGGATTACGCCGAATATTTGACGGCGAATCTCGAGGCGCTCGATCCGTGGCTGAGCTATGCCACGATGCTGAAGGCGCAGGAAGGCCGCGCGGGAGCGATCGAGACCCTGCGCGCGCTCGGCGGAAAACTGAGGCCCTCCACGGTTTCTTATCAGACCGCCATGGCGACCTTCGCGGAAGGCGAGGAGCGAATCGAAAAACTGACTGCGCTCGCCGCGGCGCATCCTGACTTTGGACCTCTCCCGTGGCTGATCAGCCAAGAGTATTCCGAAAGCCGGCGTGGCGACCAGACCATCGCCGACCAACGCGCCGAGAAGGAATGGATCGAGAAATTCCGCGCGGCGCAGACGGCGGGGAATTTCGAGAAATATTTCCTCGATAAAAAGGAGGCGCAGCGCTGGGCGGAAAGCGCTGCGACGCGTTGGGCCAAGCTCACGAGCACGCCGGATCAGGTGCTGCAGAATCCGGTTTCGCTCACCGCGCAGCAGAGCAACGCCGGTTGGGCGATCATCTTCAGCCTGACCGATTTCAAAGCGACGGAGCTCTTCTTTAAGCTCGCCGGCGCGGGCGACTTCCAATCCAGCGGTCATCTCCCAAGTCAAAATCCGCAAACCGGAAAGCCGATGGTGAACACCTACATTCCCCTACCGAACCTGACACCGGGTGAGCATCTCATCGAGGTAAAATACGTCGACAAAAACGGGCGAACGAACGGCCCCTACTCTCTTAAATTTTCCACCGCCGACGAGCAACTCGCGCAAGGCAAGATGATGTTAAACGTCGCCTCGGGTTCGTGGCTCGCTTTCCGCGATTACGACGGCAAAGTATTGCTTTATTTCACGACGCTCATGTCCTACCGGCCGGTCATCAAAGAGGTGCGGTATTCCCTGAACAGCACTGCGCTCGATAAGATTTTTAAATTCAAACCCAGCGAAACGATGTTCGAGGTGGGCGATGAACTTTATCTGAGCGTCCCGGCGAATACCGAATTCGCGAGCGTGCAGGTTGCCTTCAAAGACGGCACTATTTCACCGGTGCAGAAAGTGGTGCGGAAAAAATAGCGGCGTTCGTGCCGTTCGGAGGGCTGTTCTTCGGGCTGACCGAAATGGCTGGCTGGCTGGTTAGGCCCGAGAAGGCGATGAAGCTTTTCCCGATCCCCACAAGGCGGGGAGTGGGCTTGTGCGGATGCGGGCCCGCGGCCTATGGTGGGAGCTTGTGAACGCTTCCCCCGAAACTTCCGCCACGTCGCCGATCGTTAACGGTCAAAGGAAATTGCGTCCGATCTCGCGTCGGGTCAGACCCGCGAAGGGAATTATCGTGGTCGGGGCGGGGAAGACCATCAAGCTGGCGGAGATCGATCCGGATACGTCGCCGGGCGGGTCGAAAGAGAAGGGCGAACGGCGGGTGGAAAAGCTACGCGAGCGTTTGCTGGAATTGCAGCAGCGGCTTTACGCGGAACACAAGCGCAGCCTGCTCATCGTGGTGCAGGCGATGGATACGGGCGGGAAGGATGGCGCGATCAAGAAGCTGTGCAGCGGGCTCGATCCGAATGGCGTGCAACTGACGAATTTCAAATATCCTTCCGCGGACGAGTGGGATCACGATTTCCTCTGGCGCGTGCATCATGGCGCGCCCCGCAAAGGGGGGATCGGTATCTGGAATCGTTCGCATTACGAGGATGTGCTCGTTCCGCGAGTGCATAAGCAGATCAGCGGGTCCGTCTGGCGCGAGCGTTGCGAGGACATCAACGCCTTCGAGCGTCTGCTCGCTCGCAACGGTGTGACGTGGCTGAAGTTTTTCCTGCACATCTCGAAGGAGGAACAGAAGGAACGTCTGGAAGCGCGGCTGCAGGATCCGAACAAGCTTTGGAAATTCAACGTGGGCGATCTGAAGGAACGCGAACGTTGGGAAACCTATCAGGACGCTTATGAAGCGGTGATCAACGAGTGTTCTACTAGGATCGCGCCTTGGTATATCGTGCCGGCAAATCGGAAGTGGGCGCGCAATCTCATGATGCTGGAAACTGTCGTCGCCACGCTTGAGCGGATGGCTCCGAAATATCCGACCGCCGATTTCGATCCGAAGACGATCGTGATCAAGTAGCGCTGCTTTCTGAGGAGTCGGGAGGCTTTGTCGTTTCCGCCCGTTCGAGCAAACTGCTGACTATGAAATTTCCGCTCCTTGTTACCGGAGCCGTTTTGCTCTGGGGATCGTCGGCTGTCGCCGAGAAAATCGCGCTCGTTGGCGGCACGGTCATCAATCCGCACGACGGCAAAATCATTCCGAACGCCGTGATCGTTATGGATGGCGATCGCATCCAGAGCGTCGGGACGCGACAGGACAAGGGAGCGCCGGGCAAGGCACGGATGATCGACTGCAAGGGGAAGTTCATCCTGCCCGGCTACATCGATACGCATGTGCATTTCTTCCAATCCGGCGACCTCTTCGCGCGGCCCGACGTGGTCGATCTGAACGGCGTTCGGCCTTACAAAGACGAAGTCGCGTGGACCAAATCGCACCTTGATGACACCTTCGCGCGCTATCTCCGTTGCGGCATCACGAGCGTGATCGATGTCGGCGGACCGATGTGGAATTTCGAGGTGCGCAAACATGCGCAAGCGACTGCGAAAGCACCGCGCGTGGCCGTGGCCGAGCCACTCATCTCGAGTGTGGCGCGGCCGCAATTGGAGTTGGATGGCGATCCGCCGATCGTGAAGATCGATACGCCGGAGCAGGGTGTGGCGTTGGTGCAGAAGCTGGCGAAGAGCAAACCCGACTACATTAAAATCTGGTATGTCGTGAGTCCCGAGAGCCCGGTGGAAAAGTTTCGTCCCATCGTGGATGCCGTGGTGGGCGAGAGTCATCGACTCAAACTCCGCGTCGCCGTCCACGCCACGGAATTAGAGGCGGCACGCGTTTCGGTTGATGAAGGCGCCGACCTTCTCGTGCACAGCGTGACCGACAAACCGGTGGATGACGCTTTCGTTAAATTGATGCAACTGCGCGGCACCATGCTCACTCCCACGCTGGTCGTTTTCGAGCGTTACGGCCGCACGTTTGCGAACAAACTCGAGCTCACGAGCGAAGAAAAAGCGTGGGGCAATCCGGAGGTCATCGCCACGCTCGACGTGACGAAGTTACCGCCCGATGGAGTGCCGGAGCGCATCGCGAAGGCCATGGCCGACCCGGCGCCGGTGCTCGATCGCATTCGCCAGACCTACGAGATTGCGCTGAAGAATCTGAAGACGTTGCAGGATGCGGGAATCCCCATCGCCACCGGCACCGATGCGGGCAACATCGGCACCATTCACGGAGCGGCGCTATTCCGTGAATTTCAATTGATGAGCGAGGCCGGCCTTTCGCCGATGCAAATCCTTAAATGCACCACATCGAACGGCGCCCGCGCTTTCGGGGGCGAAATCGGCCCGAAGATCGGCTCGATCGAGCCCGGGAAATTCGCCGACCTCGTCATCCTGAACGCGAACCCGCTCGACGACATCGCGAATGCATCCCGCATCGAAAGTGTGGTCAAGAACGGTGTGATCTATCCGGTCGACTCGTTACCCTAACGATTCGTTCACTGGCGAACCGGCAATCGATGTGCATTGCGCCAGAAAGGGTCATCCTGAGCGGAGCGCAGTGGGACGAAGGATTTCCCCAAGGGTATCTCGCACCCGATTCCAGTGAAACCGCCGGCCGAAATGGCGGCGGTGCTAGCTTCCGCAGGCATAAAGGAGTTAAAGTAACCGCTCTATGACGCCTACCATTGATCTCCAGGCCATGGAAGAGGCGCGCCTGGAAGCGCTGCGGCAGAGCGGGCTACTCGACACGCCGCCGGTGCCGGTTTTCGATCTGATTACGAAAGTCGCGGCCAAGGCGCTCAACGTGCCGGTCGTTCTGATGTCACTAGTCGATGCCGACCGGCAATTTTTCACGAGCCAATGCGGTTTGCCGGCGCCTTGGGCGGAGGAACGCGAGACGCCGCTCTCCCATTCCTTCTGCCAATATGTCGCCGCTGTCGGCGAAGCCCTTGTGGTGGACGACGCGCGCACCCATCCCCTGGTGCGGGACAATCCCGCGGTCCACGAGCTCGGTGTGATCGCTTATGCGGGAATGCCGCTCACCACCGAAGATGGTTTCACGCTCGGTTCGCTCTGCGCGATCGATACCGAGCCGCGGCATTGGAGCGCGGCCGAGTTGGAAATTCTCCATGGCTTCGCGCGCCAGGCCATGGCGGAATTCGAACTCCGCAAACGGGTGGAACGTCTCGATCAGGACTTGGACGCGCTCCGCGTCTCCTCCGATGAACAGCGCACGCAAACCCGCCATCTGGTGCATGACTTGCGGACGCCGTTGAACGCTCTGCATCTCGGCATCGATGGCCTTTCCATCCTGGGCCCGCTGAGCGAACCGCAACGGGACTGTCTCGCCCTCATCCAGCGCAATGCGGGCGTGCTCGGCGAGTTGGTCCATCGTTTGATCGCAGTCGGCGCCGGGGAAGCGAAAGCGGCGCGGCTTCCGTGTCTGCCGCAACAGCTCGTGGAACGCGCGCTGGAGCAGGTGGCCATGCTGGCGGAAAAAGCCGGCGTCACGCTCGAGCCGCTGTCACAGCCGTTTGGACCGCGGGCGGTTCTTGGTCGTCCGGAGGACCTCACCCGCGCGCTCGTGAATCTGATTGCCAACGGGGTGAAATTTACGCCCCGCGGCGGACGCGTTTCGGTCTCCTTAAACGAGGAGATCAATCAGGGTGAACGTTGCGTGCGTTTCACCATTCGCGATACCGGCATCGGCATTGCGGCGGGAGATCAGCGCCGCATTTTCCGGGAGGGCGTGCGCCTGGATCACCGCGCCGATTTGCGTGAATCGACTGGGATTGGGTTAGCATTTTGCCGGCGAGCGATCGAAGCCGAGGGCGGCGAACTGACGGTGGAAAGCGAGCCCGGCCAGGGCAGCACGTTCTCGTTTTCTTTGCCCGTGAACGAGGGCCGTACGCCGGCTTCGGCCGCGGTCGCCTAACGAGCGAGATTGCAGAACAAAGTTAGCCTCTTCCTGTGCCCACCACATTGACCCGCCTGTCGCCACGAAGTCGATTGCTTGTCGGCACGGTCGTCCTCGTTTGCGCCTGTTGCTCGCTTCTGCGTGCTGAGAAGCTCGCTTTGGTCGGCGGCACCACGATCAATCCCAGAGACGGCAAAATCACTACCGATGCCGTCCTCGTGATCGACGGCGACAAGATCCAATCGGTAGGTTCCGCTGCGGAACTAAAAGTTCCAGAGGACGCGCGCCGGATTGATTGCGCGGGCAAGTTCATCATCCCTGGCCTGTGGGACATGCACGTCCATCTCGCCGGCGGCACGGCCGATCCGAAATGGAGCCGGGATTCTCTCCTGCCGCTGCTGATTGCGAATGGCATTACCGGCATTCGCGATATGGGCGGCGACCTCAGCGCGCTCAAGAGTTGGCGGAGCGAAATCGAAGCAGGCAAGCGCGTAGGGCCACGCATCGTCGCGGCCGGACCGTTCCTGGCCGACGCCAAGCCTGGAACCGAAGACACGCTGCCCGTGCCGAACCCCCGTGCCGCTCGTCGCGCCGTCCGGAAAGTGAAAAAGCAGCGTGGCGACTTCATCAAGATTCTCACCAAGCTGAGCCGCGAAAGCTATTTCGCGATCGCTGACGAAGCGAAATTTCAGGAGATTCCGTTCGTCGGACACGTGCCGGATTCCATCACCGCGGCCGAAGCGTCCGCAGCCGGACAGAAGAGCATCGAGCACATTTTCTACAGCAACCTCGCATTCGACTGCTCCGCGCAGGAGGCTGAACTGCGCCAGCAACGCACCGACGCAGTCGACCGAAAAGACAACGCTGCGCTGGCTAAAATTCGCACGGCTGCCGAGGCCAGCTTCGATCCAAAAAAAGCCGCCGCGCTTTGGCAAACCTTCGCTCGCAACCAGACTTGGATTTGTCCCACGCTCGTGGCCATCCAGACCATCGCCCACCAGCGTGATCTGGCCGCGAAGACTGACGATCCGCGCTTGGCCTACGTCCCGCCCGCACTCCGCGCGAAATGGACACCGGAAGAAATCGCGAAAGATCTGACGTCAGAAGTTGCACTGTGGTATCAGGACCAGGCCGACTTCGACCTGAAGGTCGTCCGCTCGATGCACGCCGCGGGCGTTCCGATTTTAGCCGGCAGCGATTCGCTAGATCCCTTAAACTATCCCGGCAGCGGCCTCCACGAAGAACTTCAACTTCTCGTTAGGGCGGGCCTGACCCCGATGGAAGCCCTCCAAACCGCCACCAGCAATCCCGCCCGCTTCCTCGACCGCGACAAATCTGGA